>CALVLO010000016.1 GCA_944338265.1 uncultured Clostridia bacterium | reverse complement strand
ACCTACTTCAAGACGCACCGCAAAGGGCAAAATCTCGACCGCGCGCACACGCAGTTCAAACTTGTAGACGAGATGCTTGCCGTCTTCCCTCAAATGCAGGCGGCTGTCAAATAATTGATTTGCTGATCATCCGAACCGCTGGAACTTGCGGGGTTCGGATGATTTTATCATATAATATGGTAATATACCGTTCTTCATAACACGCAAAAAGCGCCCCGAAGGGCGCTTTTTGCGTGGCGCAGAGAAGAGGATTCGAACCTCCGGACGAGTCACCCCCGTCACACGATTTCCAATCGTGCTCCTTAAACCACTCAGACATCTCTGCAAAGCGAAAATTATTCTACAACAAATCGGCAAAAAAAGCAACTGCTTTTGCCCGCTTTTGCAAATTTTCCCGCCGTGAAGGGCAATTTTCTTGCTATGGGCGCTTTCTTTTCGCGGGCGAGAGAATGCGAGGAGGGGCAATGGGAAAATATCTCAAAATTTGTTCCGTGTAAAATTCCTTTTTAGAAAGAGGCATTTTCCCGCGCGAACGGTTGACGAACGGGGCAAAACCCATTATAATAAGAGGGTACGCAAGAAAAATTTCGGCTGAGGAGAAGGCATGATTACACACGGCAACGAGATCAAACTTTTTGCAGGCAACTCCAACAGACCTCTTGCCGAGGCGATCGCAAAAAAACTCAATACGACGCTCGGCAACATCGAAGTAGGCAAATTTTCAGACGGGGAGACGAGCGTGCACCTCGGTGAGACGGTGCGCGGGCGCGATCTCTTCATCATTCAATCGACCTCTACGCCCGTCAACGACAATCTGATGGAACTTCTCATCATGATCGACGCGGCAAAGCGCGCTTCTGCGGGGCGCGTGACGGCGGTCATGCCCTATTTCGGCTATGCCCGTCAGGATCGGAAGGCGCGCTCGCGCGATCCCATCACGGCAAAGCTTGTTGCCGATCTTCTCACCTCTGCGGGTGCGGACCGCGTGCTCACGATGGACTTGCACGCCGCGCAGATCCAGGGCTTTTTCAATATCCCCGTGGATAACCTGTTGGGCGGGCCCACGCTCTACAATTATTTTGCCGATAAGATGGACGAGAGCTATATCGTCGTCTCGCCCGACGTCGGTTCCGTCAACCGTGCGCGTAAGGTCGCGGAGCGGCTCAACTGCCCGATGGCGATCATCGATAAGCGCCGCCCCCGCGCCAATGTGATGGAGGTCATGAACATCATCGGCAACGTCGAGGGCAAGAAGTGCCTGCTCGTTGACGATATGATCGATACGGGCGGCACCATCGTGCAGGGCGCGCAGGCGCTCGTCGATGCGGGTGCGGAGCGAATCCTCGCCTGCTGCACGCACGCCGTGCTCTCCGGACCTGCCATCGAGCGCATCCAAAAATCGCCCATCGAGGAGCTCGTTGTGCTCGATACCATCCAGCTCCCCGAGGAGAAGCGCATCCCCAAGATCAAAGTGCTCTCCACGGCAGATATTTTTGCGGCTGCCATCGAGAACGTCTATCTCGATAAGCCGATGAGCAAGATCTACGACTGAAAAATTTTTGCAAAAGACTGCCGCCAGCTTTCGGCGGCGTTTTTTTGAGCCGAAGAGGAGAGAGCATGTTTTTGATTGTAGGATTGGGCAATCCCGAAGAAAAGTACCAAAAGACCTTCCATAACATGGGCTTTCTCGCCGCGGGGGATGCTGCGGCGCTGCTCGGCGCGAAGTTCAAAAAGAAGGAGTGCGAGGCGAGCGTCGCGGAGGGGTATCTCGGCGGCGAAAAGGTGATCGTTGCCCGCCCGCTCACCTATATGAATGCCTCGGGGCGCGCCGTCAAACAGCTCATGGCGCGCTACAAGCTCTCGCCCAAGGAGCTCGTTGTGCTGTACGATGATTACGATCTTCCCAAGGGGCATGTCCGCATCCGCGCCTCGGGCGGGGCGGGCACGCACAACGGTATGCGCTCGGTCATCGCCGAGACGGGGCTTACGGACTTCGTCCGCATCCGCATCGGCATCCGCGACGAAGGGGTGGAGATCCCCATCATCCATTACGTTCTCTCCGAGGTCCGGAAGGAGGATTACGACCTCTTTTCGGCGGCGTGCCAACGCGCGGCGGAGGCTGCCGTGGCGCTTGCGAAGGGGGAGCGGCTCGATCTCGTGATGAACAGGTATAACGGATGAGAGACTTTTTTTGCTTTGAATTTCTTAACGGGGAGTACCCGCTGCTCGGCGCGTCTGTACAAAACGGCGTGCCGACTGCCGTTTTCGGGGTATCCGATGCGCAGAAGTACTTCATTGCCGCCATGCTGCAAAGCCGCGTCGTGTATGTGACGTCGGATGCGCTCACGGCAAAGCGTGCGGCGGAGAGCATTGCCGTGCTCTCCGGGCGGGATACGGCGCTGCTTGCCGCCAAAGACGAGGTGCTCACCTTCCGCCGCGCGGGCTCGCGCGAGGCGCTCTTCCGCCGCCTCACCGCGCTCTATCGGTGGCAGGCGGGCGCGGAAGTTTTGGTGTGCGACGTGGAGGCACTCTGCCAGCTCGTGCCCAAAACGCTTCCCGTGTTCGCGTTGGAGACGGGCAAGGAGCGGGAGATGCGCGCCCTCATCGAGGCGCTCGTGCAGGCGGGCTACGTCCGCGACGCCTCCCCCGAGACAAAGGGGACGTTTGCCGTGCGCGGCGACGTTCTCGATATTTACCCCGTCAACTGCGAGCACCCTGTCCGCATCGACTTTTTCGGCGACGAGGTGGAGAGCATCAAGCCCTACGACGAGGTGACGGGGGAGCGCTATCCGCTTATCTCCCGCATCGAGATCGCCGCGGCGACGGACGCCGCCTACGGGGAGGGCGAGCGCGGGCGCGTTGCGGCTGCCATGCGCGAAGCCGCCAAAAAGGCTGTATCCTCCGCCGCCTATGCGCGCATGAATGCCATTGCGGAGGAGGTGGAGAGCGGCGCGCCCACCGATTTCGTGCTGCCGCTCTTGCAAAATGCGGGCGATCTTTTTTCCGTGCTCCCGTCCGATTGCGTGCTCGTCTTTGACGAGAGCAAGCTCATCCGCGATAAGTTGGAGGGGCTCTATAAGGAGCACTTCGAGCGGTATGCCGAGCTTGAAAAGGGGGGCGAGGTGTTCCCGTTCTCCCTCGCGCAGTATGTGCCCGCGGAGCGGATGCAGCGCTTTACGGATTTCCGCACCCTCGCCTTGCAGACGTTCGCGGGCAATATCGGCTTTTTCGACCCGCTGAAAATTTTCAACATGACCTCCACGCCCGCGCGCCGCTACCAGGGCTCGCTTGCCGATCTCGTCTCCGACCTCAAAACATGGAAGCGGACGGGGTATCGCGTCATTCTGTACTGCGGCACGCCGGAGCGCGCCCAAAAGCTGAGGGAGACGCTCACAGAGGAATATCTCACGCCCGTGCCCCTTCCCGCAAGCCTTCCTGCCTTTGCGGGGTTTTCCGTGCAGGAAGAGGCGCTCGCGCAGGGCTTTGTGCTGCACGAGTGCAAGCTTGCCGTCATCGGTTCGGGCGATATCTTCCCCGGGGGGACGGCGCCCCGCCGCATTAAAAAACGGCGAGGGGACTTATTTTTCGCGCCCGAGATCGGCGATTACGCCGTGCACGAGACGTATGGCGTGGGGCGCGTGACGGGCATCCAGCGCATCGAGACGACGGACGGCACCAAGGAGTACGTCTCCCTCGCCTATAAGGACGGCGACGTGCTGCACGTTCCCGTTGAGCAGATGGACGTCTTGTCCAAATACATGGGCGGCGACAGCCCTGCGCTCTCCAAGATCGGCGGCGGCGAGTTCGAGCGCGTGAAGGCGCGCGTGCGTGCGTCGCTCAAAAAACTTGCCTTCGACTTAAAGGCGCTCTACGCCGAGCGGCAGGAGAAGAAGGGCTACGTCTTCCCCGATTATTTTGAGGAGATGGAGGAATTTTGCGCGGCGTTCCCGTATGAGGATACGCCCGATCAGGCAGCCTCCACCGAGGAGATCCTCGCCGACATGCGCTCCGGGAAGGTGATGGACAGGCTGCTGTGCGGCGACGTGGGCTTCGGCAAGACGGAAGTCGCGCTCCGTGCGGCGTATCTGTGCATTCTCGCGGGGCGGCAGGCGGCGCTCATGTGCCCGAGCACCGTGCTCTCCGAGCAGCATTTCACGACGGCGACGGCGCGCATGGAGCCCTTCGGCGTGCGGGTGGCGTGCCTCAACCGCTTCCGCACCGAAAGGGAACAGGCGGATATTTTGCAGAAATTGCAGAGGGGGGACATCGATCTTCTCATCGGCACCCATCGCCTGCTCTCCGCGGACGTGAAATTCCGCGATCTGGGGCTTCTGATCCTCGATGAGGAGCAGCGCTTCGGCGTCGAGCACAAGGAGAAAATCAAAAATTACAAGCGGGATGTGGACTGCCTCACGATGACGGCGACGCCCATCCCGCGGACGCTGCACCTCTCGCTCTCGGGCATCCGCGATATCTCCACCATCCAAACGCCGCCGCACGCCCGCGTGCCCGTGCAGACATACGTTGCCGAGGAGACGGAGACGCTCGTGCGGGACGCCTGCCTCAGGGAGATCGCCCGCGGCGGGCAGATCTTCCTCCTCTATAACCGCGTGGAGAGCATTTACGCCTATGCGGGGCGGCTTTCGGAGTTCGTGCCCGAGGCGCGCATCTGCGTGGCGCACGGCAGGATGGACAGGGCGACGCTGGAAAAGAACGTCTTCGGATTTTACCGCGGCGAGTACGACGTGCTCGTGACGACGACCATCATCGAAAACGGCATCGACCTGCCCAACGCCAACACCCTCATCGTCATCGATGCGGACAGGCTGGGCATCTCGCAGCTCTATCAGCTCCGCGGCAGGGTGGGGCGGAGCACCCGCCTCGCGCACGCCTATTTTACCTACAAGCCCGAAAAGGTGATGACGCAGACGGCGGCGGAGCGCTTGAAAGCCGTGATGCAATTTACCGAGCTCGGCTCCGGCTTCAAGATCGCCATGCGCGATCTGGAGATCCGCGGCGCGGGCAACGTTCTGGGCGCGGAGCAGCACGGGCACATGGACAAGGTGGGCTACGAGCTGTATGCCAAGATCTTAAAAGAGGAGATCACGGGCGAGCGGCAGGAGAGCATCGATCTCGATATCAAGGCGACGGCGTTCATCCCCGAGCGGTACGTCGAGTCCAACGCGGGGCGGATGGATTGCTACAAGCAGATCGCCGAGATCCGCTCGCTCGAAGATTACAAGCGGGTGTGCCTTGCGATGGAGGAGACCTACGGCCCGCTCCCGCCCGAGACGCTCAACCTGCTCATCATCGCCGTGCTCAAGAGCTACGCCGCGCCCTTCCGCGTGAAAAAGATCTCCGTGGGGCGCAAGGGCGGCGCGCTCGAGTTTGCCTCGCTCGATGCGCTCTCGGACGAGGGGCTCTCCGCGGCGATGGAGCGCTACCGCGCCGCGGTGGGGCTGGATATGACGAGCGCGCCCGTTCTTACCTTCCGCCCGCAGGGCGACGGGGGCAAGACGATGCTGCTCATGACGAAATTTTTGAAGTTTGCGCGAAGTTTTGCCTGATTTTCACCGCGAAATCATTGCGGATTTTGCAAAAATACGATATAATGGACGGGATAACGGATATCGTGCGGCTGCGATTTGCAGCCGAAGCTTGAAATTTTTTCTCGGAGCAGAACATGAGGAAAACAACGAAAATCGCGGCGGTCGCGCTCGCCGCGGCATTGGGCTGTTCGGTCCTTGCGGGGTGCGACCTCGTTTCCACCAACCTGACGAGCGACTACGAACAGGTCATCGCCGAAGTGAACATCGCTTCGAGCGCCCAATTTACAGAGGACGGTTACGGCGACTATAAGGACGCCATTCAGACGACGGAGATCACCAAGCTCGAGATGGTGGCGTACTTCGTGACAACGGGGTATTCCGCCATGCAGCAAAACGGCTGGACGTACCGCGATACCTTCGAGATGGTCGCCGAGACGCTCACCAACCGCGCCGTGTACATCCAATATGCCATGGCATATCTTTTGAAAAACGGCGACGCAGAGGGCGGGCAGTACACGATGGACGGGCTGAATGCCGCCGTCGACGCCGCAAAACAGGCGGCGGAGGCGGAGGGGCGCACCTTTACGGAAGCCGACCGCACGCTTGCGACCATCGGCTCCTTCCTCGATGAGGATGAAAAAGCGCTCGCGCTCTACCGCACCCGCATGGTGTTCAACAACACCATCGATACGCAGGAAGAGAGCATCATCGCCGCGGAGGAGTCTTCTTCTTCGGACGAGACCGTCCGCACTCTTCCTACGGGCGTCGATACCGAAAACGCGGAGTATTTCGATCCGCTCTACAACGTCTATACGGGCTACAACACGCTCGCATCCTGCGGCAGCTACGAGGCGCCGGAGGGCTCCACGCCCAGCACCCGCCAACGCGCTTACAGCGCCTTCCTTGCCAATCTTCGTTCCAACAATCTCATCGGCTCGCGCGATAACGTGATGGAGTTCGAAAAGCTCTCCTACTTCAATATCGAGCTGCGCAGCGCCTATGAAGACCGCCTCATCCAAAAGCTGAATGAAAAGTTCGAGCAGGAAGCCGTGGCGGATCTCACGGAGGAAGTCGTGCAAAGCGAGTTCAATGCCGTGCTCGCCCGCCAAAAGGATGCCTTTTCCGATCCCGATACGGGCGAAGAGACGTTCGAGACCGCGCTCGACGGGATGGGGGACGAGTCCTTCGTGCTCACCGCGCCCGCGGCGGGGTATGGCTACGTCGTCAATATCCTGCTTCCCTTCTCTGCTTCGCAGTCGCAGAAGCTCGAAGATCATAAGAACGACTACGATGATGCAGCAGAGAGCGTTTGGAAGGAGAAGAAGTTTGCCTGCCGTGCAGAGCTTTTGAAGGACCTGCGCGCGACCGATCAGCGCGGCACCTGGATGACGGGGGAGACCGATCATTCCTTCACCTCGGACAGCGGTTACACGAACGGCAACGACGGGCGCAGCCTCCTCTTCTTCGAAGACGGCATTTCCGAAAATTCCCGCTACGAGCGCATCCCCAACTACCTCGGCAAATACACCTACAACGGCGTATACAATGCGGAAAAGAAGGTCGCCACGCCCAACCACATCGATGTGGATGCCTTCATTGCGGAGATGAAGGGCTATCTCCAATCGGAAGCCGTGCAGGGCGCGCTTTCGGATGGCGAGTCGTTCAGCGTGAGCGGCAATTATGTCGGTTCCATTGCAGACGACGGCGTCATCACGCCTGCTTCCGATAAAGAAGATTACTTTACGCGCGCCGTGCAGGACTATTATAAGCAGGATACGGACGGGAACGAGACCGTCGATCAGAGCAAGTTCATCTACTATGCGGGCGAAGTGGATTTCGGCGGCGGCTTCAATGCCAACGAGATGTTCCTTGCGGGTTCTGCCGAGAACGTCGTCTATTCTGCCATCAACGAGCTCTCCTTTGCATATAATACGGATACGGCGGGGCTGAATACCTACCTCGGCTATGCCGTGAGCATCGGCGATACGGACTACGTCGATGAGTTCGAGTATGCCGCGCAGTACGTCTGCAAGCAGGGTGCGGGCAACTACGTCGTCGTCGCCACCGACTACGGCTGGCATATCATCTACTGCACCTTCTCCTTTATGGAGGACAGCCTCGAGCCGTTCAGCTACGACGATGCGCTCAAAGAGACGGAGGGGACGTTCTCCTACCTCTTCTACGAGGCGCTGCGTGCAGACATTGCCGAGCAGTACACCAACGTACAGCAGACGAAGGCGCTCAACCGCTATATCGACTGCAAGACGCTGTACGAAGATCGCTATCAGGATCTTCTCTCGTTGGATTCTTCCAACTGAGCAAAACTTTTTACGAAATCACGCTGAGATGCAGCTTTGCCCCTCGGCGTATTTCTATTTTCGGGGGGTGTTTCTCCCGCCGCATGCCCCGCGCGGGGCAATAAGGAGCAAGCATGGGATTTTGGGAAGCCATTTGGAAGTCCTCTGTGCTCGGCATCGTACAGGGGCTCACGGAATTTTTACCCGTCTCTTCGAGCGGGCATCTTACGCTTTTGCAGAAGCTGCTCGGCTTCAATACGGAGGGCGGCGCGCTCACCTTCATCAATATCATGATGCACCTCGGCACGCTCATTGCCGTGTTCGTCGTGTTCTGGAAGGATATTTTGGGCTTGTTCAAAAAGCCGTTGAAGCCGCTCTGCATGCTGATCGTGGCGACCATTCCCGCGGGCGTCATCGGGCTTGTATTCAGCGATAAGATCGATGCGCTCTTCTCGGGCGAGACGGCGCTTTTGTATCTTGCGCTCTGCTTTGCCGTGACGGCGCTCATGCTGCTCGTGTGCGAGTTCATCGCCAAGCGGCAAAAGGCGCCGCGCGCGCTCGGGTGGAGGAGCACGGTGCCGATGGGGCTGATGCAGGCAGTCGCGCTCTTCCCGGGCATCTCGCGCAGCGGTTCCACCATCGTGGCGGGCACCGTATCGGGCGCCAAGCGGGATGAAGTCGCGAAATTTTCCTTTCTGATGAGCATCCCCGTCATTTTGGGGAGCTTTCTTGTGGAGATCGCGGGCGGGGTGAAGGACGTCGTTACGGGCGAGCCCTCGTACTTTACTTCGATCGGCGCGCCCGAGATCGCGGGCATGGCGTGCGGCGTGGTGCTCTCTGCCCTGTTCGGCTTCCTCGCCGTTAAGTGGATGCTCAAGATCATCCGCAAGGCGAACTATATGGGCTTCAGCGTGTATCTTCTCTGCCTCTCGCTCGGCTGTTTCTGGCTCAACGCGCTCGGGCTCTACTAATTTTTGCCTGCGTGCATAAAAGGGGCGGCGCCTCCGCAAGATAGGAATATCGGAGGTGAAGCATGAGACTCAACTGCGGTGATACCTGCCCGAAGACGGGCTCTTACAACGTCGTTGACGCACAGGGCAACGTCGTGAACACCATCTATGTGGGCGAGGGCGAGACGATGCCCCCCACGCAGCGTTCGGATTGCCATTACGAATCCAACGACTGATCGCAAAAGAAGATGCGGGCGCGGAACTTGTTTCCGCGCCCGTTTTGTGTATTCCCGCCCGCCCCGCCGCATACAATAGAGGGTGAAGTACCGCTCGCGGAAAAATCGGCTCAGGCGGCGGATCCTTATTATCCTTCTCGCCGCCCTGATCGTAACGGCTGCCATCTGCGCGCATGCGAGCGCCACCACCGTGCTCGCAACCGCCGCGGAGGCGGAACTGCGCGCCCGAACGGCGGTCGCCGTCAACGAGGCGGTTTTTGCCGCGCTCTCCGACGGCGTGCGCTATTCGGATATCATCACCATCGAACGGGACGGGGAGGGGAACATCGAGGCGATCACCGCCAATACGCTCACCATCAACCGCATCGCCCGCGAGACGGCGCAGACGGCGCAAGCGGAGCTCCGCCTGCAATGCGCCGAGCCCGTGCATATCCCGCTCGGCGCCTTTACGGGCGTGGCGGCGTGGGCGGGGTTCGGACCGGAGATCGCCATGGAGGTCAATCCCGTTGCCGCTGTCACCTGCGCCTTCCGTTCCGATTTTGAGGCGGCGGGCATCAACCAGACGCGTCACTCCGTCTATTTGGAGATCGAGGCGGAGGTGGAGATCGTCGTCCCCGGGAAGGGGCACAGCTTTTCCGCCACGTCACAGGTGCTCATCGCCGAGAGCGTGCTTGTCGGCGACGTGCCAAACGTCTATCTGGAGGGCGGCTTGCTCGCCTGAGGCGGCGCTTGGAGCACCGCTTGGATCTCGCGGAGGATGCGCTCCGTGCCGTTTTCCGCCGTGTGGGCGGCGAGGGCGGCGCGGATGGTCGCGCTGCCGTATAGGCGCAGGAGCGCCGCGGGAAGATCGCCTATCTCCCGCTCCCGCAAAACGGCGCAAAGCCCCTTTGGCTGAAAATAGTGGGCGTTTTTTAGCTGATCGCCGCGGGAACAGCGCTCCAATGGAACGAGCAGGGCGGGCTTTTTGAGTGCGAGCAGTTCAAAGAGGGTGTTGCTGCCCGCCCGCGCGAGCACAATGTCGGCGCAGGCGTAGGCGCTGCCCATATCTGCCTCGTATTCGAGGCGGAGACAGCCCTCCTGCCCGCCGCCCGCGTTTCCCTTTCCGCACAGCTGTAAAATATCGAAGCGGGGCAGGAGGTCGCCGAGGTGCGCCGTGACCGCCTCGTTCAAGAGTCTGCTCCCGCTCCCGCCGCCCAGCACGAGCAGGACGGGTTTTTCGCCGCGGAAGCCGTACTTTTTGCGCGCGCGGTCGCGCGGTTTGCCGAAGAGTTCGCTGCGGATGGGCGAGCCGACGCACACGCCGTTTGCAAAGCGCGATGCCGTCTCGGGGAAGGAGGTGAGCACGCGCGTGCATTTTTTCGCCACGAGGCGGGTGCACAGCCCGGGGGTGAGATCGCTCTCGTGCGTGAGGACGGGCACGCCCAGCTTTGCCGCCGCCCAGACGGCGGGATAGCTCGCATAGCCGCCCTTGGAGAAGACGAGATCGGGCATTTCGCGCTCTAAAACGGCAAGCGCCGCCTTTTGCGCCGTGCGCAGGCGGAAGGGCAGCGTGAGATTTTTGGGCGTGAGGGATCGCACGAGCTTGGGGCATTCCACCAGATAGTAGGGGCAGCCGAAGGGCGCGAGGAGGGTTTTCTCGATGCCGCCCGTGCCCATGTAGGCGAGGCGGTACTTGCCGCGGAGCTTTTGCATCACGGCAAGGTTGGGCGTCACATGCCCCGCGCTTCCGCCGCCCGTAAAGAGGAGATATTTCACTTCAACAGTATATGCCGCAGGCTGCGTTTTATTGAATTGCAGCTTGCGGCAAAAACGCGGGGCGGCTGCAAGTTGCAGCCGCCCCGCGTTGCGTATATTTCAGAAAAAGAGCAGGTCGTTGAGATAGCTTGCGCCGATGAGCACGGCGAGGCAGGAAAAGTTGATGAGGGAGAACAAGCCCAAATAGCGCAGCGTTCCCTTCGGATCGTGCTTGCGGTACTCGCCGAGCGTGATGAGGCTCGCGAGCGAGGCAACGGGGGTGCCGAGCCCGCCGATGTTCACGGCGATGAGCAGATGGCGGTAGTCCGCCGTAAAGCGCGAGAGCAGCACGGAGGAGGGCACATTGCTGATCACCTGGCAGGAAGCCGTTCCCACGAGCAGGGGCGAAAATCCCACGAGCGCGCTCAAAAACGCGCTCACGGCGGGGATGCGCGCCATGTTTCCCGAAAAGACGAAGAAGGCGCAGAAGGTGAGCAGCAGCCCGTAATCCACATACAAAAAGGCGCGCGGCTCCAAGATGAGCACGGCGAGCGTCACCGCAATGAGGCATGCCCAATAGGGGATGACGCGGAAGACGATCATCACCGAGAGGACGAAGAGCATGAGATAGACGACCGTCCGCCAGACGGGCGGCGCGGCGACGGGCTGCGTCTCCAATTTTACGGGAAGGGGCTTTACGGCGAAGCAGGCGCCAGCAATGAGCACGAACGCGACGGCGAAGGGGAGCGCCATGATGGAGAAGAACTCGCCCGCGCCGATGGCATAGTAGGAGTAGAGGTACAAATTCTGCGGGTTGCCGAAGGGCGTGAGCATGCCGCCGAGGTTGGCTGCGATGTTCTGCATCACAAAGACGAACGCCGTATATTTTTGCTGCCCGCACGAGGAGAGCACAAAGTAGCCGAGGGGGAGAAAGGTGACGAGCGCCATGTCGTTTGCCATCACCATCGAGCCGAAGTAGGTCACGAACACGAGCGCAAAGGTCACGCGGCGCATGTTGCCGAATGCCGTAACGATCTGCACGGCGAGCCATTCGAAGAAGTGCCGCTGTTTGAGGGCGTTCACCACAAGGAGGGTGCAAAAGAGGCAGGAGAGGGTGCTCAGGTCAAAATAGCCCGCATATGCCGCATCGGGCGGGACGAAGATGCAGGTGACAAGGGCGGCGGCAATTGCCACGAGCAGGACAATGTGGCTTTTGAGCGCGCCGAGCAGGAGCTGCCCGTATCTGTGTTTGAGAGAAGGCTTTACGCTTGCATCCATCGTGGTTCCCCGTGCGTTTTTTCCGCAAACCGTTATAATACTTTTTGCAAAAAAATGCAAGTATTTGAGGGCGGTATTTTGCATTTTGTCCCATATTTTTGCATGCCGCGGCATACAAAAACGGGCGGAGCGCATGCTCTGCCCGTACACATTCCGAGGGGGTGCTTCAATCGCGCAGTCTGATCGTCTTCCGCGGGCACGCCGCGGCGCATTTTCCGCAGTTCACGCACTTTGTGTAGTCGATGACGGGGAGGTTCTCCTGCATCGTGATGGCGCCCTCGGGGCAGGTCTTGGCGCATTTGCCGCAGCCGATGCACCCGTGGGCGCATACGTCCATTACGGCTTTTCCGTGCGCGTGCGAGGCGCAGGCAACATACACCTTGGCATCGGCGGGGATGCGCATAAACAGTCCGCGCGGGCAGGCGAGGATGCACGCCCCGCAGGAGATGCAACGATCGGGATCGACTTCCGCCCGCTCATTTTGGAGGCAGACGGCGCTCTCGGGGCAGACGCGCGTGCAGTTCCCGTCGCCGAGGCAGCCGTAGGCGCATGCCTTGTGCCCGCCCGCGAGCTTTTGATCTTCCGCGCAGTCCTGCGCGCCGCAGTAGGTAAAGGCATCTTTGGCGTCTGCGCCGCCCGAGCAGCGGCACACGCTCACGGTGGGCTTCCCTTCCGCGAAGGGGACGCCCAAAACTTTTGCGATGGCTGCCTTTTGCGCGTTTTCCGTCACATGGCAGTCGGAAAGGTTCGCTTCGCCCTTGGCGAGCTTTTCGGCAAAGCCCGCGCAGCCCGTGCAGCCGCAGCCGCCGCAGTTGGCGCCCGCAAGGTGGGAGAGGATGTTTTCTATCGTTTCGTCGGCGTTCGTCTTGCAAAATTTTGCAACGAGCAAGATGCACACGGTGAGCAGCACCGCAATTGCGGCAAAGATGCCCAAAACGATGCCGACCTGCGCCCAATCGACGGACGCCAAAAGCAGGCTCTTCATGCGTACCTCCTTACAGCAGGGCAAAGACGTAGAACGCCATTGCCATAAAGCTTGCCGCCACCATCGTGATGGGGAAGCCCTTCATGCACTTTGCCACGGGCAGCTTTTCCAGCTTTTCGCGCACGCCGCCCATCAGTACCATCGCGAGCGTGAAGCCGACGCCCGCGAACAGCGCGTACAGGAGCGCAAAGCCGAGGTTCATCGTGATGCCTGCCGCCGCGCCCGCAACGACCTCCGAAAGGTCGTTTACGAGCATGAGCTCGGCAACGCCCAAAATGGCGCAGTTCGTCGTGATGAGCGGAAGATAGATGCCCATCGAGCGGTAGAGCGCGGGCGAGAGCTTTTGGATGATCTTTTCGAGCATCTGCACGAGCGCCGCAATGACGAAGATGAAGAAGATGATCTCGAGATATTCGATGCCGAGCGGCACCATGACGTAGGTATAGAGGGGATAGGTGACGAGCGTTGCGAGGATCATCACGAGCGTGACGGCGATGCCCATCGAGAGAGCGCTGTTCACCTTTTTGGAGACGCCCAGAAAGGGACAGATGCCGAGGAACTTCACCAAGATAAAGTTCTGCGAAAAGACGGCGGAGATGACGATGAGAAGGATGGTCGCAGCCATGTTATTTCACCTCCGTCTGTGCATCCGTGGGCGGCAGGGGCGCATCGCCCGCAGGCACGCGCAGCAGCCTTGCCTGTTTGACGCGCTTTGCCCGATCGATTTGATCTGTGATGAGCACGAAGAGCGCGATGCAGATGCCGTACACGAAGAACGCGCCCGCAGCATTGGTGAAAAATCCGATCTTGAAGTCCATCACGCGGATGCCGAAGAAGGAGCCGCTCCCCAAAAATTCGCGGATGATACCGATGAGCGTGAGCGCGCAGGTGAGCCCGAGTCCCGTAAAGATGCCGTCTGCGGCACTTTCTAAAACGGGCTGTTTGCTCGCGAACGCCTCCGCTCGCCCCAAGATCACGCAGTTGACGACGATGAGGGGCAAGAATACGCCCATCGAGTCGTACAGATCGGGAATGTACTTTTCGAGCACCATTCTGAGGAGGGTGACCATCGTCGCGATGATGACGACGAAGGCGGGGATGCGCACGGTGTTGGGGATGACGTTGCGCAGAAGGGAGATGATGACGTTGCTCAAAAGCAGCACGACGGTGACGGAGAGCCCCATGCCGAAGCTGTTGACGGCGGAGGTGGACATGCCGAGCGTCGCGCAGGTGCCCAAGACGAGCTTGAACGTCGCGTTGTTGGTGATGAGCCCGTCGTAGGCGATCTTGCCGTATTTTTTCATGCTTGCGTTCATGCGTCACCTCCCATCAATACGGTGCGGAAGCAGGCGAGTGCCGTGTTCACCGCGTTGCATGCGGCGTTGGAAGATTCGCTCGCGCCCGTTGCAACGTTGTAAAGATCGTCCGTCTCTTCGGTCGCCGTGAAGTAGCCGCCGCCGGCGACGAGTTCATCCCGATCCGCAAACGCCGCATAGAAGGATGCGCCGAGCGTAGAGATGAAGCTCTGCCCTTCGTTGGAATCGTAGACGACTTTTTCGATGCCCGTGAGCGCCAGATCGCCGCCCTCGCGCGTGCCCGTGCAGGTTATGACCGTCCACAGCGTCACTTTGCCGTTGCCATTGGAATAGCCGCCTTTGCCCGTCGTCTGAAAGAGGTAGTTGCCGTCGTTCTGCACATAGTACACGGCGTTCACCGTGCCGTATGTGTAGCTGCGCTCCTCTTCTGTGAGTTGGACCTCCGTTGCCGTCACGTCCGTGCCGTAGATCTTGGAGAGCGAGCGTGCGAGCCGTTCTTCCTCGGAGATATGCAGCAGGTCGTTGCAGATCGCGAGCAGCGCGCCTGCCGCGAGCACGATGGCGATGAGCACCGCAAGGCTCTTGAACGCCGTGCTCTTGAAAAATGCCTTTACCGTCATTTTTTCGCCTCCTTTGTCTTTTTGCGGCGCACATAGCCGAAGGGACGGGGCTTGATCGCAAGATC
>CALVLO010000015.1 GCA_944338265.1 uncultured Clostridia bacterium | reverse complement strand
ATTCCTTATGTACTCGCGTTGCAACTTCGTTGCAACGCAGGATTTTACCACAGATCGGGCAAAAAGTCAACCAAAACGGCGCAGCAAAAAAGGGGACCCCCTCTATTATGCCTGCGGGTCCCCTTTCTTATCCTCTTTCTTATCCTCTTTCTTATCCTCGCCGCCTTCCTGCGGGGGCGGGAAGGGATCGAGATCGACCTTCCCCTCCTCCGTTTTGCCGCGGCAAAGCCTGCTCTCCGCGGCGCGCCGCTTCCTGCCGCCGTGCGCCCGCACAAGCAGCACCGCCGCAACGGTCACCGCCGAAACGCCCACCACCACGCCGAGGATGATGAGCGCCGTTGTGAGCGTAGGCGTTTCGCGCTCGAAGGGATAGGGATCGTACACCGCGCCGACGTCGCTCACAACGGTGAAGGCGAGCTCGCCCATCGGGAGCCCGTCCTTTTCGTACACATAGCCGCCCTCCTGCTCGGTAAATTGCAGCGTACCTGCCTCAAAGCGGAAGGACGTGCAGACGCGGATGGTCATGTGCTGCACCTCCGCCCAGCGCTGCCCCGGCGAGAGCAGATAGGCATACGACCACCTGCCCTCTCCGCCCTCGGGCAGGGTCGGAAAGAGCGGCGCCGTCACCGTATTGACGACGCTCCCGCCCGCGGGGATGGTGAGCTCGTATTCGTACCACAGCATCAGATTTTCCAGCACCGCATCGGCAGAGAGGCGGGCGGTGAGGTCATACGCCCCGTCCGCCGTGAGCATGGCGACCGTCGCATTGTAAAAATCCCCGTAAAAATCGCCTGCGCCCATCCGTTCCTGCGCTTCGGCGTACATCTCCTGCACGAGCGCGCCGAACTGCGTCTTCTCGACCGCGGGCGCATCCGCCGCAGAGACGAGCTGCGCACTCGCCCCGGACATGGTATACACGCCCGCCGCCGCCTGCTTCGGCGCATCGCCGACGGCATAGAGCACAACCTCCTGCGTCTTGCCCGCCGCCACGCTGCAATAGATGACGCCCTGCCCGTTGCTGATGCCCGCGGCGCCGCTCTCCGCGCTGAATACTTTGGTCCGTGCGGGGTTGGCATCGTAGGTGAACGTAAAGGTGTAGCGCTCCCCCTCCGCGGGCGGCGTGACGGTATAGGTATAGACGGTGACGGGCGTCTCCGTACCGAAAAAAGGATCGTCGTTTCTCTGCGGGCGGGGAAGTTCTCCTTCCGCGGTGAATGCCATGCCCTCCCCCGCGCGCTGCCTGTATGTGTAGCGCGGGCGCACTGCCGTCTTCGCGCCGTCCGTCTCGACGGCGTATCCCGTTTCACCGGACGAGGCAGAGAGGGCGGAAAGCTCCAAAGGGCGATACCCGACGGGGAGATACATGGCGAGCGATATCTCCTCCAGCGTGGGGTTGCAGAGGCGATAGGAAGCCGTCACGCGGGAGGTGCTCTCCTGCAACGCCTCCCCGTCGGCGGGAAGATCGTCGATATAGAAGGTGAGCGTCTCCTCGGCGAGGATGACGGAGGAAGCGCCCTCGCCCGCGAAGACATCGGAACCGTTCATGCCAAAGCGGAACGCCTGGGCGGAAGCAGGGCGCGGCGTACCTGCTGCGGCGAGCGCGCCGGCAGCGGCAACGGGTAGCGCGCACAGGAGCGCGCCAAACAAGCGGTGCTTCATGCCTTTTCCTCCTTTCCGCGCGCGGCGCGGCTCTCCATGGGCGCTTCATCGGCGGGCAGCGGAAATTCTGCCCAGAAGCAGCTCCCCTTCCCCACTTCGGAGATGACGCCGAAGGGGCAATCGTGCTGCATGAGAATGTTTTTGACGATGGAAAGCCCCAGCCCCGAACCGTTGACGGGGCGCTTGTGCGTCTTGTTGGAACGATAGTAGCGATCCCAGATGGTATCCACCTCTTCGGGCGGGATGCCCTTGCCCGAATCGATGACTTCGAAGCGGGCGCGATTGCCCTTTTTGTACAGCTTGACGCGCACGCGCTTATCTTCCCCCGTGTAGTTGACGGCGTTGCCGATGAGGTTGTAGAGCACCTGATCGATGCGCTCCCTGTTCGCCTCGGTGTAGAGATCGTCCTCCACCTGCGTCTCGATGGTATACCCCGCCGTCTCGCGCAGGAAGGAGAAGCGCTCCGCCACGGAGTACACCTCCTCCGAGAGGTTGAACACCGTCCGCTCCCCCGCGTTCATCCCCGCGCGCAGCTTGGAAAGATCGAGCAGATCGCCCACAAGAAGGGTGAGACGGTCGCACTCATCGATGATGACCTGCGCGTGGGCATCGCGTTTCTTCTTATCGTTGCCCGAGATCTCGATGATCATGGAGGCATACGCCTTGATCATGGTGAGCGGCGTCTTGAAATCGTGCGAGACGTTGGCGATGAGCTCCTTTTGCATGGTATCCGCCTTGGAGACCTCCGCGCGGGCGTATTCGAGCGCATCGGAGAGCTCCGTGAGTTCGGCACAATAGTAATTCTTTTTGAAGTTGAGCGCGTAGTTACCCCGCGCCATCTCCTTGGCGCGCGCCGTCACTTCGGTGACGGGCCGCGTGATGAACGCTGCCACAAAGCCGCTCATCACAAACGCCAGCACCACCGCGACGAGCGCTGTGATGACAGAGAGCCAGCTCAACCCCGCCATGAGTTCGCCGTACTGCTGCGTCGCCGCCGAAACAAAGAGAAAGGCACTCCTGCCGCCGAGCGAAAATTCCTCCGCATACGAGACGGAATTTTGCGCAATGAGGTAGCCGGGGAGCATGCCCTCCTCCTTCTGATCGCACAGCATGGCGGCGAGCTCGGCATAGTTTTTGCCCGCATCGAAATCGAGCGCGCTTGCGCCGTTTTCGTAGATGAGCCTGACGCTCAGCCCGTAGTCGTTGGCAATATCGGTGAGCCGCTCGCCGAGCAGGGCGGAGCTCTGCGCGCCCTCGAGTTCGGAGAGCATCTTCCCGCGCGCCTCCCCGATGGAGGAGAGGGTGCTCTCGCGGTATTGGCGCAGGATGAGCGAATTTTGCACGATGATAAAGACGACGATGACGAGCAGGGCAAATGCGGAAAAGGCAAACCATAAAATGAGGTTCAGGCTCTTGCCCGTCCTCTCCCGTTTTGCCTTGCGCCCCTCTCGCATATGACTCTCCCTATGCTTCGAATTTATACCCGAGCCCGCGAAGCGTTACAATAAACTTTCTGTACTCTTTCAAATTGCTGCGCAGCATCTTGACGTGGGTATCCACCGTGCGGTCATCCCCGAAGAAATCATATCCCCACACCTTGTTTAGAAGGCGCTCGCGGGTGAGCGCAACGCCGTTGTTCTGTACAAAGTAAAACAACAGCTCGTACTCCTTGGGCGTGAGTTCCGCCCTTTCGCCGTTGACGGTGACGACGCGCCCGGACATATCGATGTGCAGCCCTTCAAAATCGTATATCTCCGAAGGGTTCTTCTGCGCTGCCCTGCCGCGCTTCATCACGGCATGGATGCGCGCCATCACCTCCTTGGGCGAGAAGGGCTTGGTCACATAGTCGTCCGAGCCGATCTCGAAGCCGAAGAGCTTATCGTACTCCTCGCCGCGGGCGGAGAGCATGATGACGGGCGTATCGCTGAACTTGCGGATCTCCTTGACGGCGGAAAAGCCATCGAGCTTGGGCATCATCACGTCCATTAAGATGACGTCGTAAGCATTTTCGCGGCACATTTTTACGGCTTCCATGCCGTCCTGCGCCTCTTCCGCCGTGCCGCCCTCGAACTCCACATATTCGCGGAGCACCGCGCGGATCATCTCCTCGTCATCTACGATCAAAACCTTCATACATCCTCCTTTCCTCCCCATGAGTATAGCCGTTCACCTTTATGTTTGCTTTATCGCCGCGTGAAAATTGTGTGAAATGTCCTCTCCCTTAAAGTATACCAATTTTTCCCTCCGAAATCAAGCAAAAGAAAATCCCCTTTTATTCAAACAAATGTTTGACTTTTGGGGGAGGGTATGCTATACTGTGTGCATGATCGCACCGGAGAAGCTGCGCATCCTCACGGAGAGCGCAAAATATGACGTCTCCTGCTCCTCTTCGGGGAGCGGGCGCAAAAATACGGGCGGGCTCGGCAACGGTATGCCGGACGGGTGCTGCCACTCCTTTACGCCGGACGGGCGGTGCGTTTCCCTGCTCAAAATTTTGCTCAGCAACGACTGCGTCTTCGACTGCAAATATTGCATGAGCCGCCGTAGTAACGATGTGCCGCGCGCCACCGCCTCGCCCGAAGAGATCTGCGAACTCACCGTCGATTTTTACAAGCGCAACTATATCGAGGGGCTCTTTCTCTCCTCCGCGGTGCATCTCTCCCCCGACCATACGATGGAGGCGCTCGTGCGCACCGTCAAACTGCTGCGCGGCAAATACAACTTTCAGGGATACATCCATATGAAGGGCATCCCGAAAGCGGACAGCCTGCTCGTAACGGAGGCGGCGCGCTATGCCGACCGCATCAGCTACAACGTGGAGCTCCCCTCTGCGGAGAGCCTGAAGCTGCTTGCGCCGCAAAAGAGCAGAGAGAGCCTTTTGCTCCCCATGCGGCAGCTCCAAAAGGAACGCGCCCTCTTTTGCGCCGAAAAGCGCAAGGGCTTCTTTCTGCCCGCGGGGCAGACGACGCAGATGATCGTGGGCGCCTCGCCCGAGCGGGACGGGCGCATCCTCCGCCTCGCGCAGAGCTTGTACCGCGTAACAGGGCTCAAGCGCGTGTACTATTCCTCCTATGTGCCCGTGGTGGAGGACGGGGCGCTCCCCGCCGTGCAGAGCCCCGCCATCCGCGAACACCGCCTCTATCAGGCAGATTGGCTGCTCCGCTTTTACGGGTTCGACGCGGAGGAACTCCTCCCGGAGGAGACAGACCTCCCCCTCGACGTCGACCCGAAGTGCGCCTGGGCGCTGCGGAATTTGCACCTCTTTCCCGTGGAGGTCAACCGCGCCCCGCTCGAAGTCCTCCTGCGCGTGCCCGGCATCGGGGCGAGGAGCGCGCAGAAGATCTTATCGGCACGGCGGTACACCCTGCTCAACTTTGAGCACCTCAAAAAAATGCGTGTCGTCCTCAAACGGGCAAGGCACTTCATCACGGCGGGCGGGAAATTTTACGGCGCGAAGGACGAGCGCTGCATCCGCCCCCTCCTTGCGGCGGGCGAGGCGCATGCGGGTGCGCGGCAGCTCTCCATCTTCGATGAAAGGGCGCTTGCGGCGCACACGGGGGAACTATGATCTGGTTTTTTGACGGCAGCAGGCAGGCGTTTTTCACCGCATTTTTGTATGCCTTCCGCGATGAGGATGCCGTCCTCTCGGCGGGGAGCCGCCAACTCGCGCTCGGGCAGGACTGCACCTTTGTGCGTGCAGATGCAGAGAAGGCGAAAAAATGCGAAGCGCGCCTTGCCGAGATCGACCCGCAGTGCTTAAAGGAGTTTGACCTCCTTGCAAGAAGCGGCGAAGAAGGGCGCTGGCAGATCGCCTTTTCCTACCTGCGCCTCGTTGCGGCGCGGGGCAAGCCCGTGCGCGGCATGCTCGCCGAAGACGCCGTCTCCGAGGCAACGGAGTGCATCCGCCGCGTCACCTTCGAGCTGCACCGTCTCAAGGGCTTTGCGCGCTTTATGGAGAGTGAGAGCGGCGCCCTCTACGCGCCCCTCTCGCCCGATGCCGATATCATCGATCTGCTTCTCCCGCACTTCCGCGGACGCATGCCGCAGCTGCCCTTCGTCCTGCACGACGTCCGCCGCGGCAAAGCCGCCGTATGGGACGGCGCACACGCCTTTCTTGCCCCGCTCGAGCGGGCGGAAGTCGCCCTCTCTGCCAACGAAGCGGGCTGGCAGGCGCTGTGGAAGCAGTACTACGCGAGCGTGAACATCCCCTCCCGCGCACGCCTCAAACAGATGCGAAGCTACATGCCCGTGCGCTATTGGAAGTTCATGCCGGAGGACCCTTCCGCGGCGGAGCGGAAAGCGAAGCAAGCAGCGTTTCAAACGCCGCGAGATGGCGCTCCTCGTCCGCAAGGATCTCTTTGATCGCCGCGCAGATCTTCTCATCGCTGACGACGCGCAAAATGCGCTTATAGCCGGCGATCGCCCCCTTTTCCGCACGGATATCCGCCTCGAGCATCTGCGGCAGCGGCTTGACGTAATCGACGTTCGCCGCCGAATAGTACGCCACGGGATAGGGCGGGCAGGCGGTGAACACGGGCGGCACGCCCAGCGATACGAGGATGGAGGCAAGTTTTTCGAGGTGGCGCATCTCCTCGACGGCGATCTTTAAGATGATCTTTGCCTCCTCCGCCCTGCCGCAGCCCTCCAACATCACCGCCTGATACACATATTGCAGCACGGCTGTCAGCTCCCCTTCCCGCCCCGCATACGCGGGCGAAAGCGCCCGCACGATTTTTGTTTTTTCCATCAGACCCACCCCCCTTTTTTCTCTCCATCGTATGCAATTCCCCTGCCGCGCGGTGCGTGCAATCGCTTGCATTTTCCCGCAGAGTATGGTACAATTTGGGGCGTTCCGAAATCGGACAAAAGAGGCTTTCTTATGATGGATGAAACGACCTTCAAACGCTTGATCGAAAACAAACAGCGCACGCCCGACCCCATGCGCTACAAAAAAGAGGCAGTCAAATTCCGCCGCGCGGGCGGCAGCGGGCTCAAGCTCCCCGAGCTCTCGCTCGGGCTGTGGCATAACTTCGGCAGCTTCGATAATTTCGAGGTCATGCGCGACATGATCTTCACCGCCTTCGATAACGGCGTTACCATGTTCGATATCGCCAACAACTACGGTCCCCGCGGCGGCAGCGCCGAAGAAAACTTCGGCAAGATCCTGCGCGAGAGCTTTGCAGGCTACCGCGATGAGATGGTGATCACGACCAAGGCGGGCTTCCCCATGTGGCGCGGCCCCTACGGCACGGGCGGCAACCGCAAATATCTGACCGCTTCGCTCGACGCCAGCCTCAAACGGCTCGGCGTGGACTATGTGGATATTTTCTACCACCATCGCCCCGATCCCGAGACGCCCATCGAAGAGACTTGCTACATGCTGCATCAGTTCGTCGAGCAAGGCAAAGCGCTGTATGTCGGCATCTCCAACTATAATTTGGAACAGACCAAGGCGGCCGTGGAGGCATTCCGCGCCCTCAAAACGCCCTTTATCCTCAACCAAGTGTGCTATAATATGCTTGACCGCACCATCGAAGAGAACGGGCTCAAGGCGTATGCGAGGGAGGCGGGCATCGGGCTTGTCATCTATTCCCCGCTTGCCCAAGGGCTTTTGACGGAGCGGTATACGCGCGGCATCCCCGAGGACAGCCGCATGCGCAAGAGCTTTACGCTCAAAGAGGAAAAGCTCACCCCTGCGCTTTTGGATAAGCTCGCCGCCCTGCGGGAGATCGCGCAGGCGCGCGGGCAGACGCTCCCCGAACTCGCCCTCTCGTGGGTGCTCAAGGACGACGATGTGACGAGCGTCATCATCGGCGCATCCTCTTCGGAGCAGATTTTGGAGAATTTGAAGATCAATACCTCCTTTACTGCTACGGAGCTCAAAAAGATCGAAGCCGTTTGCAACGGCTGAGCGCTTTGCCCCGCAGAGAACGAGCGCACAAATCAATTTGCCGCCAGCGGCACACACGGAAGGTTGGCAGAGCGGTACTTTGCCTGCGCTCGTGCGTTACCTGCGGCATCGGGCGAATGCGATAAAAACAAAAATAAAAATTGCCGAATTTTCGGCAATTTCATACGGAAGGTTGGCAGAGCGGTCGATTGCGGCGGTCTTGAAAACCGTTGATGTGCAAGCATCCGGGGGTTCGAATCCCTCACCTTCCGCCAAAAGCAAAACACGGCGATTGCCGTGTTTTTTGCTGCATGCAAAAAGCACCGCTTCGCGGTGCCTTTGTGGTGGAGCTAATGGGAGTCGAACCCATGACCTTTTGAATGCCATTCAAACGCGCTACCAACTGCGCTATAACCCCATGTCTATTGAATTGTATTTGGAAGCTATAACCTCTTACGCCGATTTGAAATGCCATTGCGGCGCGGCGTGGGAACCACTTCGCGCCGATGCCATTTTGCACGTCCGTGCAAAGCTTCGCTTGCGCTCGCGCAACCACGCTACCAACTGCGCTATAACCCCGTGTTGTTAAGCTGTATCTCGCTGACGACTGCTCCATGCCCTATCGCATGCAAACTGTAAGGGTATTATACGATATTTTTTCGCGCTTGTCAATACAAATTGCGCGGTAAATCTGCAAACAGGCAAGAAAAAACGGGCGGGAATGCTTTACCCCGCCCGCCATGTATCAAATTTATATGACTTCGATATTGATGAGGTTGGAATTTCCGCTCTTGCCGTTAGGGGTACCGCCCGTAATGACGATGGTATCGCCCTTTTCGACGAGCCCGGACTCCCGCGCCGCACACTTTGCAAAGTGGAAGAGCACATCGACGGAATGATACTCCTCGCTCATCACGGGAAGCACGCCCCAGCTGAGCGCAAGTTTCCGATAGCTCCGCTCGTCCGTCGTCATCCCGATGATATCGATCATCGGGCGGAAGCGGGAGACCATCTTCGCGGTGCCGCCCGTGCGGGTGCAGACGACGATCGCCTTTGCGTTGAGATCGCGCGCCAGCGTGGCAGCGGAATGCGAAAGCGCATCGGCAATGCCCGTAATGCTGTATGCCCCCTCATCGATCGCCTGAATGAAGTTTTGTTTGCTCTCCGCCTGCTCGGCGATGCGCGCCATCGCGGCGACCGCCTGCACGGGATATAACCCTGCCGCCGTCTCGCCCGAGAGCATGACGGCGCTCGAGCCATCGTACACGGCATTGGCGACGTCGGAGATCTCCGCTCGCGTCGGGCGGGGCTGTTTGATCATGGACTCGAGCATCTCCGTTGCCGTGATGCACCGCTTGCCCGCCCTGCGGCAGGCGTTGATGATGGTCTTCTGAATATCGGGCAGCTCCTCGTAAGGGATCTCCACCCCCATATCGCCGCGCCCGATCATGATGCCGTCCGAGACTTCGAGAATGGCTTGCAGGTTGTTGACGCCCGCGCGGTTCTCGATCTTGGCGATGAGATCGATGTCGTCCGAGCCGTTCTCGTGCAAAAATTTTCTGACATCGAGGATATCCTGCGCCTTGGAGACGAAGGAGCACGCCACAAAATCCACGCCCTGCTCGATGCCGAAGCGGAGATCGCGCTTATCCTGTTCGGAGAGATACACGAGCTTGAGCTCCTTTTCGGGGAAGAACATGCTCTTGCGGTTGGAGAGCTCGCCGCCGATGACGACTTTGCAGATGACATCCGGTTTTTTGACTTCCGTGACCTCGAAGACCATCAGCCCGTTGTTGAGAAGGATCTTGTCCCCGGGGTTCATTTCCTCGCAGATGCCCTTGTAGGAGACGGAGACGCGCGTCTCGTCCCCCTCCACTTCCTTGGTGGTGAAGGCGAAAGTATCCCCTTCCTTTAAGAAGATCTTGCCGTTTTTGAACGTCTTGATGCGGAACTCGGGCCCCTTGGTATCCAAGAGGATGGGCAGCGGGATGTTCTTCTCGCGGCGGACCTTTTTGATGACGGCGATCTTTTTGGCATGATCTTCGTAGGCACCGTGCGAAAAGTTGATGCGCGCCACATTCATGCCGGCATCCGCCATCGCAGAGATGACTTCTTCCGTCTCCGAAGCGGGGCCGAGGGTACAGACGATCTTAGTTTTCTTCATGAACTTTCCTCACACAAAAATATTCCGTATAATATTCTATCATATTTTTTGCAAAACACAAGCATTTTTTCTGAATTTGTGCTATAATAAGTTTACTTCGAGCGGGCTGCGCGGCCGCGGCGCATTTTTGCGACGAGGAAAGTCCGGGCATCGCAGGGCAGGACGCCTGATAACGTCAGGTGAAGGCGACTTTAAGGAAAGTGCAACAGAAATAGACCGCCGCTCACGCGGCAAGGGTGGAAAGGCGAGGTAAGAGCTCACCGACGGGACGGTAACGCCCCGTGCCATGTAAACCCCGTCCGATGCAAGGTTGGGCTGTGCTCCTATGGGTTGCCCGCCCGAGTACAGCCGCGAATACCGCTTGAGCTTGCCGGTGACGGTAAGCCTAGATAAATGACCGCGCTCGACAGAACCCGGCTTATAGGTCCGCCTCGAAGTATTTTGCACCTTCCGTGCCCTCCCCTTTGCGGGCGGCGCGAAAAATATGCGACAAATGCGGGCGCCCCGCGGCAAAATTGCCGCGGGGCGCCCGCACGCTCAGCTGCGTTTGCGCCGCGCATTCTCCCGCGCGGTCGCAAGCATGAGTTTGATGCGGTTTTCCTGATTGACGCGCGTCGCCGAAGGGTCATAATCGACGGGCACGACGTTGACGTACTCGTAGAGCTGTTTGATCGCACGGACGGCGCCCTTGCCCGCAATGTGATTGGGCAGGCACCCGAAGGGCTGCGCACAGACGATATTTTCCGTCCCCGTCTCGGCGAGCGCCGCCATCTCGGCGGGAATGAGCCAGCCCTCCCCCATCTTCACGCCCTGATGGATGACCGCATCTGCACACCTGCGCAGATGTTCAAAATCGTGCAGCGGCGCAAATCGCCCCTGCTTTTTCATGAGGCGGATGAGCTTTTTCTGCTTGCCGTACAGCCAGCGGTAGGCAACTGCAAACGCGAGCGCCTTCCCCCGCCCCTGCCCGTAAAATTTCGCATCGTTGACGGTATTGATGACGCAATACAAAATAAAATCCATGAGCGCGGGCACGACGGGCTCGCAGCCTTCGGAGAGCAGAAAGTCTTCGAGATGCGAATTGCCGAGCGGCGAATATTTGACGTAGATCTCGCCGACGATGCCCACCTTCACCTTCTCCGCCTGTAAAACGGGGACGGCGGCAAACGTTTTGAGAATGAACTTCGCACAGGCGCGCAGGCGCTTATATTTTCCGCCGTCGAGCGCAGCCTTCATTTTTTCCACGCAGGCGGCGCGCGCCTTCGCTGCGGCGCCCTCCTCCCGCTCGTAAGGCTTGGTCTGGTTGAAGCACGTCATGATGAGATCGCCGTAATAGATGGCATACGCGAGACGGAAAAAATCCCCCGCGGAGAGTTTTAACGCATTTCCCTTCTCGAGCCCCGAGAAATTGAGCGAGAGCACGGGAACTTTGGGAAATTCCGCCGCAAGCGCCTTGCGGATAAGGGAAACATAGTTGCTCGCGCGGCAGCCGCCGCCCGACTGCGTGATGAGCACTGCCGTGCGCGCGGGATCGTACTTGCCGCTCTTGAGCGCATCGAGATACTGCCCGATGACGCACAGCGCGGGAAAGCAGGTATCGTTATGGACGTGTTTGAGCCCCTCGTCGATGACGGCGCGCCCCTCGTTATGAAGGACTTCCACCTGATAGCCCGCACGCCGCATGACGTGCACCAACAGATCGAAATGCCACGGGAGCATATCGGGCACGAGGATGGTGTGCGTCGCCTTCATCTCCTCGGTAAAGACGGGATAGGGCTGCGTAAAATCGACGGTCGGTTTTTCAGATAAACTCTCTTTCATGATCTTCTGTTTTGTTCCTCGATGGCGGCGAGCATGGAGCGGAGGCGGATTTTCACGACGCCGAGATTGTTGATCTCATCGATCTTGATCTGCGTATACAGCTTGCCGCGGCTCTCCAAAATGGCGCGCACTTCGTCCGTCGTGATGGCGTCGATCCCGCATCCGAAGGAGACGAGCTGCACCAAATTGACGTTCTTCCTGCGCGTGACGAACTCCGCCGCGCGGTAGAGGCGGGCATGGTACGTCCACTGATTGAGCACGTTGACCTTGACGAGATTGCCTTCTTCGAAGACGCTGTCCTCGGAGAGCACGGCAAACCCCAGGGAAGTGAGGAGTTTGGAGATGCCGTGGTTGATCTCTGGATCGGCATGGTACGGCCTTCCCGCAAGCACGACGGCTTGCCTGCCCTCCCGCTCGGCGGCAGCCAAGATCTTGCGCCCCTCGTCCACGACGCGCGCGTGAAAGGCATGGAGCCGCTCGAGCCCCGCGCGGTATGCCCTGCGGATGAGCGAGGCAGGCAGCTTGTACCGCCCGAGGGCGCGGGCAAGGCGCTTGACCGTCGTCTTTTCGCTGTTGGGATCGAGGTAGGGCATGATGAGGTTTTCGTCATTGAGCCGCTCATTGTTCGCCTTCAACAGCTCCGGATAGTACGCCACGACGGGGCAGTTATAGTGATTGACGGAATCGTGCTCGTCCAAATTGTAGCTCTCGCAGGGATAAAAGATGAAGTCCACGCCCATATCGAGCAGGGATTCGATATGCCCGTGTATGAGCTTTGCGGGATAGCAGGCGGTATCCGAAGCGACGGTATGCTGCCCCTTAAAATACAGCTCGCGCGAGCTCCTCTCGGAGAGGTGCACGCGGAAGCCGCACGTCTCGAAGAAGGTGACCCAAAGCGGGAGCTGCTCGAACATGACGAGCTGCATGGGAAGCCCCACCGTGCCGCGCTCCCCCTTCGCCGCCGCATTGGGCATGGCAAGGAGCGCTTCATATTTGAAGGTGTAAATATCGGGCAGGTCTTTGGGTTTGGGCAGCCCCGCGCCGCGCTCGCACTTATTGCCCGAGACAAAGCGCCGCCCGTCCGAAAAGGTGAGAATGTTCACGCTGCAATGGGACGTGCACCCCTTGCACATGACCGAGCGCGAGGAATAGGCGAACTGCTCGAGCTCCGCCTCGGTGACGATGGTGCTCAGAAGCGTCTCCTGCGGGGTATTCTCTCTTGCGTACAGCGCCGCGCCGAACGCCCCCATCAGGCCCGCGATGGCGGGGCGGACGACCTCCTTGCCCGTCTCCTTCTCAAAGGAGCGCAAAACGGCGTCGTTCAAAAAGGTGCCGCCCTGCACGACGATATGCTCGCCGAGCTCTTCGGGCGTGCGGGCGCGGATGACCTTGTAGATGGCGTTTTTGACGATGGACGAAGAGAGCCCGGCGGAGATATCCTCCACGCTCGCGCCCTCCTTCTGCGCCTGTTTGACGGAGCTGTTCATAAACACCGTGCAGCGCGAGCCGAGCTCGACGGGGTGCTTGGCAAACAGCCCGAGGCGGGAAAACGCCTCGATCTCCATCCCCATCGCCTTGGCGAACGTCTGGATAAAGGAGCCGCAGCCCGAGGAGCAAGCCTCGTTGAGCATGATGGAATCGATGGCGCCGTTTTTTACCTTGAAGCACTTGATATCCTGCCCGCCGATATCGATGATAAAATCCACGGCGGGATTGAAGTGGAGCGCCGCCTTGAAGTGCGCCATCGTCTCGACGACGCCGAAATCGATCTTGAGCGCGGCGCGCATCATCTCCTCGCCGTAACCCGTGACGCACGCGCCGCGGATGACGATGCGGTCGCCGATGAGCGAGTAGATCTCCCGCAGCCGCCCCGTGACAATATCGAGCGGCTGCCCGTTGTTCGTCTGATAATGCGAATATAAAATTTTGCTCTCGGGCGTGATGAGCATGAGCTTGGTCGTCGTCGAGCCAGAGTCGATGCCGAGGTAGGCATCCCCGCGGTAGGTGAGAATGTTCTCGAAGGCAAGATCGCTCCGCATATGGCGGGCGATGAAGGCGCTGTACTCCTCCTGCGAGCGGAAGAGCGGCTCGCCCACCGCGATGCTCTCCGTATCGGGCAGCACGGAAAGGCGGCGCTCGATCGCCGCGAGCGGCTCCTCCCCCACCTCAGCCGCATACAGCGCCGCGCCGATGGACATGAAGCAGGGCGCGCTGTCCGGGAAGATCGCATGCGCATCGTCGAGCCCGAGCGTCGTTTGGAACGCCTTGCGGAGCGCCTTCAAAAAGAAGAGCGGACCGCCGAGGAAGAGTACGGTGCCCTTGATCCTGCGCCCCTGCGCAAGCCCCGAGACCGTCTGATCGACGACTGCCTGAAAGATGGAGGCGGCAATATCTGCCTTGCTCGCCCCTTGGTTGAGAAGGGGCTGGATATCCGACTTGGCAAACACGCCGCAGCGCGATGCGATGGGATAGACGCGCTCCGCCTTGAGCGCGAGCTTATCCATCTCCTCGACGGAAAGATCCAAAAGCGTCGCCATCTGATCGATAAACGCGCCCGTGCCGCCCGCGCAGCTGCCGTTCATGCGCTGCTCTGCGCCGCCCGTTACAAAGATGATCTTGGCATCCTCGCCGCCCAGCTCCACCGCCGCATCCGTCTCGGGATACAGCCTGCGGATGGCGCCGTAGGCAGCCTGCACCTCCTGCACAAAGGCGATCTTCCCGCGCTGCGCGATCCCGAGCCCCGCAGAGCCCGTGATGCACGCCTTGAACGCATCGCCGAGAGAGCGGATCTTTTCGAGTTCGCTGAGAACGCACTCCCGAACGCGCGAATAATGGCGCACATAAGAGGAATAGAGGACCTTGCCGTCCTCTTCCAAAACGCTCAATTTTACAGTCGTTGAACCGACGTCGATCCCGAGTAACTTTGCCATGGCTTTTTCTCTCGCGTCCATTATAACACAGCCGCCCAAAACTGACAAGACAACTCGAATGAAAAAATGCGAAAAAATTTGATTTTTCGCCATCTTTCGCGCACAGCGGGCGCTATAACAGCCGCGGGCGCCCCGCAAGGGACGCCCGCCTTTTGTGTTTTAGTGAGACCGTGCCCGCCGCGCCGCGTATTTGCGCCGCGTCGCATCGCCGCCGCGCAGGTGCCGCTCGCGGAGGTTGATGCCGAGCACCTTCCTCACCGCCGCCCACAGCTGCGCATCCTCCCGCCTGAGCCGATCCGTCACATCCTTATGAACGGTCGATTTGCTCGTTCCGAATTGCTCGGCGCAGGCACGGACGGTGCAGCCCGTTGAAAGAATGTAGTGCGCCTCCGCAGCCGCGCGCTCGGCGATCGTGCTCCAATGATATGTATTCGACATAGCATCCCCCACTGCGGCGATGCCGCAATGGTACATGATATGCCGTATTTTGGCGGATTATGCGGTTTTTTGGGATGTCTTGCAGGGAGGTTTTGCGCCCCCTCTTCCCGCAAAACTGCTCCGCACTTTTGCGGGAGCCCTTTTCTTCGCGTTAGCGCGCTTGTATCGAGAC
>CALVLO010000014.1 GCA_944338265.1 uncultured Clostridia bacterium | reverse complement strand
GCGTGCGCCGCGGCATCATCGCCGCGCTCGATTTAGAGGCATATTCCTGCGAGCCCGGCGTCTCCGCGCCCGTCCGCTCTTCGGAGGAGGTGGTCAAAGACCGTCTCCCTCCCCGCATCGCCCTGCGCCGCGCCACCCCGCTCGAGTTCCCGCACGCCATCCTCTTTTTCCGCGATAAGAAGGAGAAGGTCGTCAAAGGTCTGCTGCGCGAGGAGCTCGAAAAGCTGTATGACTTCGAGCTCATGGAGGGCGGCGGGCACATTACGGGCTGGTTCGTGCCCGAATACATCGCCGCAGACGTCTTGCAGGCAATGCACCAAAAGGGCGATCCCGCCTTCGCCGTTGCAGACGGCAACCACTCCGTCGCCGCCGCAAAGGCGTATTGGGAGGAGGTCAAATCGGGGCTCACCGCGGCGGAAAAAGCCAACCATCCCGCCCGCTTCATGCTCGCGGAGTTCGTCAACCTGTACGATCCCGCCGTCGTGTTCCATCCCATCCACCGCCTCGTCAAAGAGGTGGAGCAAGCGGCGTTTTGCAGCTTTTTCATGCAGAACGTCAAGTGCACGCGGGAGGAAAACCTCCTCATCCCCGCCATTCCCGCGGGGGCGGCGGGCATCCGCCTCGTCGATTCGCTCATCGAGCGCTTCCTGCGCGCGAACGGCGGAACGGTCGATTATATCCACGGCAGGCGCTCGCTTGCGCGGCTCGCGGGCGAGGGCTGCGTCGGCATCGTGCTTCCGCCCATCCCCAAAGATGACTTTTTCGCCTGCTTAAAGGGGGGCGTCAACCTCCCCAAAAAGGCGTTTTCCGTGGGCGAGGCAAAGGGCAAACGGTATTATTTAGAGGGCAGGGAGATCAGCTATGATTAAAGTTTGTAAATTCGGCGGCACGTCCATGGCGGATGGCACCAACATGCTCCGCGTCAAGGAGATCGTCGAGGGCGATCCTACGCGCCGCTATGTGGTGGTGAGCGCCCCCGGCAAGCGCTTCGGCGGCGATATCAAGATCACCGATCTTTTATACGAGACCTACGAGAGCGTCAGACGCACGCAGTCCGTCGGCGCCGCGTTCGAAAAGGTCGCCGAGCGCTTCCGCGGCATCGTGCACGAGCTCGCGCTCGAAATGGATATCGAAGGCATCCTCGCCGAGACGCAGGCAGAGATGTTACAAGAGGGCACTGCGGATTTTTGCGCCTCCCGCGGGGAATATCTCTCGGGCAGGGTGATGGCGGCGCTTCTGGGCGTTCCCTTCATCGATGCGCGCGCCGTCGTCAAATTCAACGCAGAGGGCAGGCTGGATAGCGAACGCACCTACTCGCTGCTCGCCGCGGCGCTCAAAAGCAAGCCGCGCGCCGTCGTCGCGGGCTTTTACGGCGAAGATGCGTCCGGCAAAGTCAAAACGTTCTCCCGCGGCGGGAGCGATGTCTCGGGCGCCATCGTGGCGCGCGCCGTCGGGGCGGAACTCTACGAAAATTGGACGGACGTGAGCGGCTTCCTCGCCTGCGATCCCCGCATCGTCGAAAATCCCGTGCCCATCCGCGCGCTCTCCTATAAGGAGCTGCGCGAGCTCTCCTATATGGGCGCCAACGTGCTGCACAGCGAAGCCATCTTCCCCGTGCGCGAGGCGGATATCCCCATCCGCATCAAAAACACCTTCCGCCCCCAAGATGAAGGCACCGAGATCGTGCCCACCTCCCGCCATACATACAGCGGAAGAAGGGTAACGGGCATTGCGGGCAAAAAGAATTTCACCGTCATTTTCCTCGAAAAGTCGCTCATGAATGCAGAGATCGGCTTCACCTACCGCGTGCTCGCCGTCCTGTTAAAGCACGGCATCTCCTTCGAGCATATCCCCACGGGCATCGATACCATGTCCTTCGTCATCGATAGCGCCCTGCTCAAAAACGGCGTGCTGGAAGAGGTCTGCGCCGAGATCGAAGCAAGCGTGCATCCCGATCATCTGCGCATCATCAACGATATCGCGCTCATCGCCGTCGTCGGTCACGGCATGGCAAAGAGCGTGGGCACCTCCGCCCGCCTCTTCGAGGCGATCGCCCGCGCGGGCGTCAACGTCCGCATGATCGATCAAGGCTCCTCCGAGCTCAACATCATCGTCGGCGTCGATAACGAGAATTACGAAAGAACGCTCAAAGCCGTTTACGAAGAGTTCTTTCTCTGAGCAAATGCCCCCGCACCGCTGCGGGGGTTTTTGTTTCCCGCAAAGCGCGTCGCCTCTTGCGGGAAGGCGCCGCGCAAGCCGTCCATTTGCTTGCGCAACGGCAGTAAATATGGTATACTATCCCAATCACAGCCGCGCGGGTGCGCCTTTTCGGGGCGCCCGCGCAAACAAGGCGGAAGGCGCTACATGAACGTTCTCTGGGAACAACTTCAAGGCAGGCGCGTATGCGCGGCAGTCTCGGGCGGGCGGGATTCCGTCTGCCTGCTGCATGTGCTCCTTTCGCATGCGGAGGAGTACGGCATGCAGGTCACGGCGCTCACCTGCGAGCACGGCATCCGCGGGGCGGCTTCCCAAAACGATCTCGCCTTCACCAAGGAGCTCTGCCGCGCATGGGGGGTGCCGCTCAGCGTCTTTTCCGCCGATGTGCCCGCGCTCGCCAAAGCGTCGCACTGCGGGCTCGAGGAGGCAGGGCGCAACTTCCGCTATGCCTGCTTCGCCCGCGTCGTCGCGGAGGGGAAGGCAGATGTCGTGGCAACGGCGCACCATAAGGATGATGCCGCCGAAACGGTGCTCTTCCGCCTCGCCCGCGGCACGTCGTCGGCGGGGCTGGGGGTGTTTCCCCCCCGCGCGGGCGTCGTGCGCCCGCTCGCGGAGGCAACGCGCGCCGAGATCGATGGCTACATCGCCGAGCACGGCTTGTCCTTTTGCGAGGACGAGACGAATGCAGACGAGCGCTTTGCCCGCAACTGCCTGCGCCGCACGGTGCTGCCCGCGCTGGAGCGCGCCGTGCCCGGGGCGGCGGAGCACCTCACGGCATATGCCGCGCGCGCCGCGGAGGACGATGCGTTTTTGCGCGCGCTCGCAAAAGACAAGCTCTTCGTGCGGGATGGCGCCGTGTGCGTGCCCGTCTCGCTGCCCGCGCCGCTCTTTTCCCGCGCCTGCCTTCTCGCGCTCGCCCGCTGCGGCGTCACGCGCGACTATACGGGCAAACACCTCGCGGAGATCGCCCGCCTCAAAGCGCAGCAGGGCGGGCGGCGCGCCTCCCTTCCCTGCGGCGTGGAGGCAGTGCGCGAGGGGGATGCGATCGCCTTCGTGCGCCCCGCCAAGGCGGATGGCGGCACGCTGCCCTTTGCCCTCGGCGCGTTTTCGATGGGGGAGTACGCGGGCATGGTAGGGGAAAACGCCGTCTCGGGCGCCCTCGTCGCCGATCTGGATGCCTTCCCCGCGGGCTGCGTCATCCGCACGCGGCAGGAGGGGGATGCGTTCACATCCTTTTGCGGCTGCCGCAAAACGCTGAAAAAATTCATGACCGACCGCAAGATCCCGGCGCGCGTGGGGCACTCGCTCCCCGTCGTCGCCTGCGGGAGCGAGGTGCTCGCGGTCTTCTCGCAGGAGATCGCCGATGCGGTCAAAGTAACAGATAAAACGGTGCGCAAGGGGTATCTCTCCCTCACGCGCCTGACTACGGAGGTATAAAAGATGCGTCAGGAATTTGAAAAGATCGTGCTCACGGAAGCGGAGATCGCCGCGCGCGTGCGCGAGGCGGCTGCATGGCTGGATGCGCGCTTTGCAGGCGGCAGCATCCCCGTGGCGGTGTGCAACCTCAAAGGCAGCTCCGTCTTCTTCACCGATCTCGTGCGCGCCATGCAGACGGACGTGGAGTTCGATTTCATGGCGGTGAGCTCCTACGGCAGCGAGACGCTCGCCGTGGGCAAGCCCAAGGTCAAGCGCCCGCTCTTCGCTTCGGTGGAGGGGCGGGATGTCATCCTCGTCGAAGATATCGTGGATACGGGTCGCACGCTCGTCACGCTGCGGCAGTACTTTGCCGATCTCGGCGCGCGCTCGTTCACCGTCGTCGCCTTGCTCGATAAGCCCGCCCGCCGCAGGGTGAACGCGCAGGCAGATTTCACCTGCTTCACCGTGGAAGATGCCTTCATCGTCGGCTATGGGCTCGATTACGCCGAGCGCTACCGCAACCTGCCCTATATCGCACAGCTCAAAGAGAGCGTCTACAGCTCCTAAAAAGAGCGCCCCTGCCGCGCGCGGCAGGGGCGTCATCTATCTGTCTGTTACTTGGTGCCGAAGTCGGCGTTTTTCAGCTTGTATACGAGGGTGCCGAGCGATTGCAGCGTGGGCACGCGCATCTCAAGCAGCACGTTGCGGTAGGTGTTGGTGTTGCCGTCCGTCACCTTGGCTGCGTAGGTGAGCTCCTGCGGCTGCCCGCTGTACGCGCCGCTGTATCCGAGCGAGAAGGTGTATGCGTTGAGCGTATGCTCCTGCGCCGCACCGCCGCCGACGGAAAAGGTGCGCTTGGTCTCCGCCACGGCGGGGGCGGCAGTCATGCCGCAGCCCGTCACCGCCTGCGTCACGGGGTTGATGGTGCGGAAGGAACTCACGGCAGAGGTCGCAATGCCGCGCATCGCAAAGAGGATGGTCTCGTTGTCGAGGTACGTCCCCTTGCCGGAGATGTCTATCGTCTTTTCCACGGGGTGCTCTGTATAGCTCTCGGGCTGCGTGTACACGATGGAGACCTTCGCCTCCGTGCAGTCCTCGTTGTATGCCGTCGTGTAGGTGTAGGCGTATGTCTCCGTCGCACCCTCCAACGTAGAGGGCATGGTCGCGACGGCGGAGGTAGAGACGACCGTCTTCTCGCTCCACAGCGGGCGCAGCTCGGTGCTCACGTCCATAAAGTACACCTTGGATGTGATGGTATCGGTAAAGTCCTCGCTCTTCTCCTCGCCCAGCACATACCGCCCCGTAATGGAGAAGTGCGTCTCCAAGTAGTAGCAGGCAACGCCGTTATAGGTATCGTAGCGCAGATCGGTGGTGTACACGCCCTCTTCGTACTCCGCGTTAAAGCCCTCGTGCTCCTCGGGCTCGTAGTTCACCGTGTATTCCAGGTGCTCCGCCGTCCCGGAGATGCCCGTGGTGGTGTTGGTATCCGCATGCCAGTTTGCGGAGAGGGTCAAACGGCTCGTCCCGCCCGAACATCCCGCAAACACGAGGATGGGCGCGGCAAGCGCAAGGCAGGCGATCAACTTTTTCTTCATATCATCATGCTCCATGGCAGCGGGCGCATCCCGCCCGCCGCATCGATTACAGTATAGCATAAAAAATCGCATTTGTAAAAAATTATTGCTCAAATATACAGAAATTTTTGTGAAAAGTATGGTATAATAATGGAAACTTTCTAATAATGGCAACTTTCGGAGGATGCGCATGATCGGGCTCATCGAAGCGCCCACCTTAGACGATGCCCTCGCCTATCTGCGGCAGAGCGTTGCAGAGGCGGAGCGCCGCGGCGAAAAAAATCTCATCTTCTGCGAGGATCGGCTCACCCTGCTCGCCGAGCGTGCGGTGCTCGCCTCCTCGGGGGCGACCTTTCTCACAGAGGTCGCCACGTTCGCGCGCTTTCTTGCGGGGGAGGGGAAGGTGCTCTCCAAGCACGGCTCGGTCATGGCGGTCTCCGCTATCCTCACCGCGCTCGAAGGCGAGCTCGGCTGCTTTTCGCCGCGCGCCGCCGAGGCGGTGTACGAGACGATCGCCCAGCTCTCCGCCTCCCGCGTAGATGAGGAGATGCTCCGCACCGGCGCGGCGGAGACGGACGGCATGCTCCGCGTCAAGCTCACAGATCTGTCCCTCGTGCTCGGGCGCTACCGCGCCTTTTTGCGGGAGGGCGGTCTGCTCGATGAAAACGGCTACCTCGCGCTGCTGCCGCAAAAGATCGAAGCGTCGCTCCGTGGCGTCAACGTGTACTTTTTCGCCTTCCCCTCCTTCACGCGGCAGGCGGCGGAGGGGGTGCGCGCGGCATGCCGCACGGCGCGCAGCGTCACGGGCATCTTCCTCGGCGGAGACGGCGCGTACTACACGGGGGAGGGCGCCCGCATCTTCCGCGCAGCCGCCGCGGAGGAGGGCGCAGTGCGCACAAGCCGCCTTCCCTGCTCGGCGCAGGGGGAGGCGCGCCTTCTCTTGGATGGCTTGTTTTCGCCCGAGCACTTCGGGAGCGCCAAGCCCCGTCCCGCCCGCTCTGTGGCAATGTTCGAAGCCGCAGACGAGGCGGAGGAAGCCGAGCGCGTCGCCGCCCTCGTCAAAAAATGCGCCGCAGAGGGCATGCGTTGGCGGGAGATCGCCGTGCTCGTGCCCGATGCGGGGAGCTTCACCGTCGTCGGCAAGGCGCTCTCCGCCCTGCGCATCCCGTATACGGCGGATGTCCGCCGTCCCTTTTCCCGCCATCCCTTCTGCGCCTTCGTCGTCGATGTGCTCGCGGCGGTCGCGGATGGCTGCCTGCCCGCGCAGGCGGATGCCGTGCTCGCCAACGTCTGCTTCGGCGAGAGCGATCTCTATCGCAACTATCTGCTCAAATACGGCGGATGGCGTGGGGGCGCCCGCCGCGCCATCCGCGCGGACGCCGCCGGCTTCGAAGAACATACGGAACTTTTGGAACGCTGCCGTGCGCGCCTTCTCGCCGCGCTCGCCTGCTTCCCGCGGACGGGGAAGGGGCGCGCCTTCGTGCAGGGCGTGCGCGATCTTGCCGCGCTCGTCGATGCCGAGGGCGTGAGCGAAGCGCTCGCCCGCCGCTTTACGGGCGCAGAGGCAAAATTTTTGTCCCTTGCCCCCCTGCAAGGCATCCTTGCCGAGACGGAGACGGTCGCCGGCGGGCGGACGTTCACGGCAAGGGAGTTTTCCGCCCTCTTTGCAAGCGGCGCCGCGGCGCTCAAATGCGCCATGATCCCCGCAAGTGCGGATGCCGTCTTCGTGGGGGATGCCACAACCAGCCGCTTCTCCCGCGTCAGGGCGCTCTTTACAACGGGCATGACGGAATCCCTCCCCGCCGTGAGCGCGGATACCGCCGTCATCACGGATGGGGAGATCGGGCGCCTCAGCGCGCTGCGCGTAGAGATCGAGCCCGCCATCGCCGTCGTCAACGCCCGCGCACGCGAGGCGCTCGCCCGCAACGTGTGCGCCTTCTCGCAGTTTTTGTGCGTCAGCCGCCCGCTCCGCAAGCGGGGGGAGGAGACGGCGGAGAGCGAGCTGAGCGAATATCTCAAAAAGCTGCTCATCCCCCTCGCCCCGCCCGATGCCTTCCCGTTCGATTGCGCCGAGCCCGCGCCCGCGCGCATGCGTCTGCTCGCGCTCAAAGCTGCGTTCGAAGAGGGCGCTTCGGACGATGCCTCCGCCTACGCCTCGCTCTATGCCGCGCTCCGGGCGCAGGGGGAGGATGTCTCGCTCCTTCTCGGCGGCGAAAAGCCGCCCGTGCCGGAGGCGGGCGCCCTCTACTTTGCGGGCGACATCTCGCCCACCTTGCTCGAAAGCTATTTCGCCTGCCCGTATGCGGGATTTTTGAAGAACGTCCTGCGCCTCAAAGAGCGCGAAGAGCGCCCCGTGCTCGCGCGGGATACGGGCGATCTGGTGCACGCCGTGTTGGATGCGCTCGCCCGCGAGTTCAATACCCTCCCTTCGGAGGAGGCTTGCCGCGCCCGTGCGGCGGAGCTCGCCGCGCAAAAGCTCTGCACGCCGCGCTACGCGGCGCTCGGCGATACCGCCGCGGGCATGTACACGGCAGAGCGGTTAAAGGCGGAGTGTGCCGCCGTCGCCGCGGCTGCCTACCGCCAGCTCAGAGGCTCCGCCTTCCGCGTGCGCGAAAACGAGGGTGAGATGCGCCTTCCCGAGCTCCGCATGAAGGGGCGCATCGATCGCGTCGACGAGGCGGAGGAGTACATCCGCGTCATCGATTATAAGACGGGGCACTTCGATCCCGCGCCCGCCGCCTACTATACGGGGCGCAGCCTGCAGCTCGAGCTCTATCTGCTCGCGGCTTCCGCAGGCAAGCTCCCCGCGGGGGCGTTCTACTTCCCCGCCGAAGAAAAGTTCACCTCGCCCGAAGAGGCGAAATACCGCATGCAGGGATTTTTCAACCGCGATGAACGCGTCCTCGCCCTGATGGACGCCGCAGGGGGGGAGAGCACGCTCTTCGAGAGCGCCTCCCGCCGCGGCATGGAGGGCGGGGCGTTCGCCGATTTCCTCTCCTATGCCCGCCTCGTGGCGGCACGCGCGGAGGAGGAGATGGCGGCGGGCAACGTGCGCCCCTCGCCCTACGAGGGCGCCTGCGCCCATTGCGCCTTTTGCGGCGCGTGCGGGTTTGTGGGCGCGCCGCGCAAAGAGACGGGCGTCACCTGCGAAGCCATCGCCGCCATCGCCCGCGGCAAAGGAGGTGGGGTATGACGTCGCCTACCCCCGAACAGCAGCGCGCCGTAGAAGCGCGCGGGAGCGTCATCGTCTCCGCCTCGGCGGGGAGCGGCAAGACGTTCGTCATGATCGAGCGCCTCGTCTCCCTCGTCCTGAACGGGACGGACGTGCGCCGCATCCTCGCCGTCACCTTTACCAATAAGGCGGCTGCGCAGATGCGCGAACGGCTCAGGCGCGCCCTCTTAAAGGAGATCTCCGTGCAGAGCGGCGCCGCGCGCGAGCGGCTCAAAGCCCAGCTTTCCGCCCTCCCGCTCGCCGAGATCAGCACCGTCCACGCCTTCTGCGCCCGCCTCGTGCGCACCTATTTCTACCTCGTCGGCGCCGATCCCGCCTTCCGCGTCACGGGCACGGAGGATGCCGCCTGCAAACAGCTCGCCGCCCGCGCCATGGAGGCAGTGTTCGAAGAGGCTTACGCGCAGCAGGATGCCGCCTTCGAGGCGCTCCTCTCCGTCTACTACCGCAAAAAGCGGGACGAAGGGCTCAAAGAACTTCTCCTCGGGCTGCACGCCAAGGCGCGCGGGCTTGCGGATTACGAGGTGCGTCTCGCTGCCATGGGGGAGGGGGACGATTTCGATGGTATCTGCGCCCTGCTCGCAGAAGATATCTCCGCCCGCGCGGCAGAGATCTCCCGCGGGCTCTCGGCGCGCCGCCCCGTCTGCGAGGCGCTCGGCGAAAAGTTCACGGCGTTTGCAGATGCGCTCTCTGCGGCATGCGCGGCATTTTCGGGCGAGCTCTTCGGCATGCGCGCCGCCCTGCCCGTCCTGCCGCCGCGCACCCCCGTCAAGCGCGATCCCTCCGCGGAGGAGCGCGCCGCCGTCGCCTATCTTTCGGGCGCCCGCCGCGAGCTCAAAAAGCTGTGCGAAGAGCTCTCCGCCTACGCCTCCCGCGAGGAGGAGCACGCACGCTATCTGGATGCCTCCGCCCGCGCCGCGGCGCTCGGCAGGCTCGTGCTCGCCTTCGATAAGGCGTATGCGGAGCAAAAGCGGGAGGCAGGCGTGCTCGATTATAACGATCTCGAGCAGTTCGCCCTCGCCATCCTCCAAGATGCGCGCGCCCGCAGCGAGATCGCCGCCCGCTACGAGGCGGTGTTCGTCGATGAGTATCAGGATGTCAACCCCGTGCAGGACCGCATCTTAACGGCGCTCGGCGGCGAAGAGGTCTTCTTCGTCGGCGATGCCAAGCAGGCGATCTACGGCTTCCGCGGGAGCAACTCCGCCTTCTTCGAAGAAAAAGCGCGCTCCCTCCCTTCCTCCCTCCGCCTCTCGGCAAACTTCCGCTCCGCGCCCGCCGTGCTCAATGCGGTCAACCGCGTCTTCACCGCGCTCTCGGCGGAGTATGTGCCCATGCGCGGCGGGGAGCGCTACGGCGCCCACGCGGGTGCGGTGCAGCTGCACATCCTGCCCAAGGAAAAGCGGGAAAGGCCCGCGCCGGAGGGGGTGTACTCCGTGCTCGAACACGCGGGGGAGGCGCCTTCGGATGCGCTCGCGGAAGAGGTGGTGCGCCTCGTCGAGGCAGAGGCAGGCAGCGGCGTCTGGTATGATGCGGACGAGCCGGAGGAGGCAAAGCGGGAAAAGCGCGTCACCTACGGCGATATCGCCGTGCTCACCCGCCGCCGCGCGGGGGAGGCGGAGCGCATCGTCCGCGCCCTGCGCGAGCGCGGCATCCCCGTCTCCACCACGGCAGAGGTGAACATCTGCGAATTTTTCGAGGCGCGCCTCATGCTCGATTGGCTCTCCTTTCTCGATAACGCCGCGCAGGATATCCCCCTCGTCACGGCGATGCTCTCGGCGGTCGGCGGGTTTACGGAGGGCGAGCTCACCGCCGTGCGCGCCGCCCTGCCCAAGGGCAAAGCCTCGCGCGAACTTCCCTTCCGCGAAGCGCTCTCCGCCTACTGCGCCTCCCGCGAGGATGCGATCACCCGCAAAGCCGCGGCGTTTTTCGCCCTTGCGGAGGAGCTGCGCGCCCACATGCGCATCCGCACGGCGGAGGAGGTCATGAACGAGCTTTTATCCCTCGGGCTGGAGGCGCAGATCGCCGCCAAAGAGGGGGGCGGCAGCCGTCTTGCCCGCATCCGCCGCCTCGCCGCGGAGGGCGCGGAAACGGACGTGCACACCTTCCTTTCCCGCCTGCGGGCAACGGGCTTTCAGCTCGGCTTTTCAGAGAGCGGCGGGGATAGCGCGGTGCGCGTCGTCACCATGCACGCTTCCAAGGGGCTCGAATATCCCGTCGTCATTTTAGCGGGGACGGATGTCAGATTCCGCGGCGGGGAGGAGCGGGACGAGGTGCTCTTCACCGAGCGCTTCCTCGCCGCCCCCAAGTCGTACGATCTCAAAAACAAGCTCGTCTACGGCACGGTGCTCCGCCGCGCCTCCGCCCTGAGCGAACTTGCGGAGGAGCGCAAGCAGGAGCGCAACCTGCTCTATGTGGGGATGACGCGCGCCCGCTACCGCCTGCACATCCTCTTCCGCGAGGGGAGCGACGGGGCGCTCTCGCCCGCCTTTGCCCGCTGCTTTGCCGACTTTTTCGATTTCTCCGCCCTTGCCGATCTTGTCGCGCCGCAGGCAGAAGAGGGCGCTCCGCCCGTTTCCCGCCGCGCCCTTGCGGGCAAGCCGGATCCCGCCGCCGTGGCGCGCATCCTCGCCGTCTACCGCAAGCCGTATGCGCACGCGGCAAGCGTCCATCTCCCCGTCAAGAGTTCGGCAACGCAGCTCATGGAGCAATTTCCCCCCACCCATGTCCGCGATCATACCCAAGAAGACCGCCATGCCCTGCTCATTCCCGAGGAGGACGGGTCCACCTCGCGCGAAGAGGGCATCGCCTACCACGCCTTTTTGCAGCACGCCCGCTTCGGCTGCGGCGGGGCGGAGGAGCTTGCCCGCATGGCAAAGGAGGGGGTGCTTCCGTCGGAGACGCTCGCCCTTCTCAAAGAGGATCGTCTCTCCCGCATCATGGCGCTCCCCGCCCTCGCGGCGCTCGCAGGCAGGCGGGTATGGCGGGAGCAGACCTTTTTGTTGGAGCTCCCCGCGCGCGAACTCATGCAGACGGAGGCAGAAGATGCCGTCGTCTTCCAAGGGGCGATCGATCTCGTCGCCGAAGAGGAAGAGGGCTATCTCGTCATCGATTACAAGTACTCTTCGCTCTCCGACGATGCGCTGCGCCAAAAGTACGCCGTGCAGATCGCGCTCTACAAAAAGGCAGTCGCCCGCGTCATGCGGGTGGAAGCGTCCGCCGTGCGGGCGTGCATCCTCAACATCGCCCGCTGCCGCGTCATCCAAATGTGAGCAATTTCGACGCATTTCGTCAAATTTCGCGCCCGTTCTACGCAAAAAAACGGGTATCCTCAACCAAGTAAGGAGTTGCAATTATGGAGATCTTTGAAAAAATCGTTTCCGCGCTCGGAAAAACGCCCGATTGGGTCCCGCTCGCGCTCATCCCCGCGCTGCTTCTCGCAAGCACGCTGCTCTTCACGCTCTTCGGCGGGCGGCGGGCATATCCCTTCGTCGCCGCCGCGCTCGCCGCAGCAGGCTTCGCGCTCTTTGCCTGCCTGCGTCCGCTTGCGGAGGCGTTCGTCTACCTCGCGCTCTTTGCGGCGCTGGCGGCGCTTTTGCGCCTGCCGCTCTTTCTCCCGCGCGCCACGGGGCGCAAGGCATGCAAGAAGGCGCGTGCAGAGCGCATCTACGAGCGCTTCCGCGAACCGCTCACCTCGGCGGAAGAGGAGGCGCTCCCCCCCAAGGTGTGCTGTTTTGAAGAGGCGCCGCCCGTCCCCGCCGCGGATGCGCCCGAACCCTCCTATGCGCTCAGCCTCTTAAAGAAGCTGCAAAAGCAAAAGCTTACGCCGACCGACCGCTTGGAGGCAGATGTCCTCCGCCGCACCGCCGAGGGCTTGCAGGGGCGCGCGCTCACCGTCGAAGAGGCGCAAACGCTCAACGATTGCCTCGCCTCCGTGCTGCGCATGTCGGCAAAGTACAAGCTTTGAAGTCGCCCCCGCGCGAAATGGTTTGACATCCGCGTTCAGATGGGCTATAATTTGGTTTACTGTACGGCGCGCTAAGCGCGTCGTGCAAAAAATAAAACGGGCGCTTTGTGCGCCACGGGAATGTTTGTGGATCGGGAAAGAGAGGACGCCGCGCTCGGCGAAGAGACAATCGAACAGGCGCCCGCAGCACAGCCCGCAGAGGGGGTGCAGGCGCCCGCAGCGCAGCCCGCGGAGCAGCCCGCGCCCGCGGCGGAGGAAGGCAGTACAGATGCCGCGCTCGCCGCGCTCGGAGAGGGGGATCTGGTCCCCGTCGAGCCGCCCAAACGCAAGCGCAGGTGGATCTGGAACTTGCTGCTCCTCGCCGTCATCGGGGTGGGCGTATACAGCATGTTCGGCATCTCGGGCGAGATCGTCGGCAGCGAGGGTCTCTCCTTTTCAGATATGCTCGCCCGCATCGACGGGGCAGGTATGGCGATCCTTCTCGCCGTCATCCTCGGCATCATGGCGGTCGATTGTCTCAAATTCTGCACCGTCAACAGGGCGGTGCTCGGCAGGGTGCGCCCCGTCGTCGCCCTCAAAACGCACTTTTTGGGCAAGTTTTACGATGGCGTCACGCCCTTTTCAACGGGCGGGCAGCCCATGCAGATCTATTATATGACGACGAAGGGCGTCAGCGGCGCAGCCTCCTCCGCCGTCGTGCTCATCCGCTATTTCGGCAGCATCTTCGCCTTTACGCTGCTCGGCGCGTCCTTCATGATCGCGGGCGCCGCAGAGGGCGTTTTGGATGGCGTCAGCGGCAGAACGCTGCTCACGGTCGCAGGCTGGGTGGGGCTCTCCGTCAATCTGCTGCTGCCCCTCTTCATCCTCTTCTTCGTCTCCTTCCCGCGGCTTGCCCGCAGGCTCACGGGCTGGTTCATCTACGTCGGCTATAAGCTTAAAATCGTCAAAAACAAGGAGCGCGTCATGCGCAAGGCGCTCAGAACGGTGCGCGAATTTACCGCCTGTTTCAGGATCATCGTCAAGCGCCCTCTTTGTCTCGTGCTCTTTTTGCTCTGCTGTTTTGCGGAGAACTTCCTCACCTTCTCGGTGCCCTATTTTGTCATGAACGCGCTCTCGTGCGAGGTAGGGGGGATGTTCTTCACCGTCATCGCCCTCAACGTGTACACCACGTTCGGCGTCTCCTTCATCCCCACGCCGGGCAACTCGGGCGTCATCGAGGGCATGGGCGTGCTCGCCTTCTCCGTCGCCGCGGGTACGGCGCTCGCGTGGTCGGTGCTCTTTTGGCGCTTCTCCGTCTACTATATCTATATTTTGATCGGCATCCTGCTCACCGTCGCCGATCTCATCAGAAAGAATATTCACCAAAGAAGAGGAAAATCGGTTGGCTGATCGCATTGTATTGGGCATAGATTGCTGGTACCCGCAGGTAGACGGGGTCACGACCGCCGTCGTCAGCTATCGGCGGGAGCTGCAAGGGGAAAGCCTCATCGTCGCGCCCTCCTACGGCAAAAAGACGGACGCGGCGGGGGAGGAGGCGTATTGCCGCGGCGTGTTTCACAACCGCTCGCTCGCCGTTCCCTTCCTCGGCTTCCGCAACTCTACGCCGGGTTCGGATAAGAAGTTAAAGCGCCGCCTGCGCGAATTTGCGCCAGAGATCCTGCACGCGCACTCGCCCTTCGCCATCTGCGCCTACTTTGCAAAGTACGGCAAAAAGCACGGGATCCCGCTCGTCTATACCTTCCATACCAAATATAAGGATGAATTTCTGCGCTTCACCCATTCCAGGCTGCTCACCGCCATCCTCATGCGCATCATCATGCGCAATATCCGCAAGGCGGATGCCGTCTGGGCAGTGAGCGAAAGCGCCGCCCAAACGCTGCGTTCCTACGGCTACCGCGGGGAGATCGCCATCATGCGCAACGGCACCGATATGCTTGTTGCGGATGAGGCAGAGCTCGCCGCGGCGCGCAGCGCAGAGGGCGCGTACCGCAAGGCGGAAGGGGAGCGCGTCTTTTTGTATGTCGGCAGGGTGGTCTCCGTCAAAAATCTCGCGTTCAGCTTTCAGGTGCTCGCCGCGCTGCAAAAACGCGGCTTCTGCTTCAAATTTTTCGTCGTGGGCGGCGGGGAAGATCTCGAAGCCCACAAAAAGCTCGCCGCCAGGCTCGGCATCGCGCAAAACGTCGTCTTCACGGGGTTTGAAGGCGACCGCGCCCGCCTCAGGCAGTATTACGCCTGCGCCGATCTCGTCCTCTTCCCGTCTCTGTTCGATACATTCGGGCTCGTCCTGCTCGAAGCCGCCGCCTGCCGCACGCCCGCGCTCGTGCCCGCGGGCTCCGGCGTTGCAGAGGTGGTCACGGACGGCGTAACGGGCTTTGCGGAGGAACTCTCCGCCGAAGCATGGGCAGACCGCATCGAGGCAATGTTTTCAGACGGGAGCTACGAGCGCGTCTGCGCGCAGTGCCCGCAGATCGTCCGCTCGTGGGAGAGCGCCGTGGCGGAGGCAGCCGCGGAGTACGACCGCATCCTCGCGCGCCATCGCCAAAAACAAACACAGCCAAAAAAGAAATAGCAAAAGGGGCGGGCTCGGTCCGCCCTTTTTGCACACGGAGGTGGCGTATGCGCGGCGCAATGCTCGTCAACGCCTATTACAAGACGCAGGAGATCATGCACCAGCCCCGCCGCATGTGCGAGGCGTTCGCCGCGCGCGGCGTACAGGCAGAGATCGTCTCGGCAGAGCAGTTTCCCTTCTGCGTGGATGGGGGAAAGGTCGTCTCCCGCCTTTCCGCCTACGATTTTGCCGTCGCGTGGGATAAGGATAAGTACCTGCTCGCCGCGGCGGAGGCGGCGGGCATGCCCCTCTTCAATTGCAGCGCCGCCATCGC
>CALVLO010000013.1 GCA_944338265.1 uncultured Clostridia bacterium | reverse complement strand
TCGCTGTGGTTGAGAAGGCGGTTTGATGCGGCGGGGCGAGGGGAGGCGAGTGCCGGAGGCTGCGCCGCGGATGGCGGTGCGCGGCGGGAGATCACTGCGGATGCGAAAGCCGTTTGAGGTGGCGGAACGAGGCTTCTTCCTAAGACTGTGCCGAGGGCGGTGCGCGGCGGGAGATCGACGCGGGCGCGAAGAGTCGTTTGAGGCAGCGGGGCGAAATCTCTGCCTTTGCGATGGTTTGCATGTTTTCTTGCAGGGTGATACTTTAAGAAGTGTTTGGAGAGAGAGAATGAACTTCGAGAAAAAGAAATTTCTTGCGGAAACGGAGCGTGTGCTCCATGCGGAATATGCCTGCGACATCAAGAGCGCGGGCAAGAAGGAACTGTACAACGCCGTCTCCAAGGCGGTGATGGAGAGCATCTACCCCGATTGGGAGCGGGAGCAGAAGTCTGCCCGCCGCCGCTGCGGGTACTTTTCGGCAGAGTTTTTGATGGGGCGTGCCATCTTTTCCAACCTCATGAACCTCGGCATTTTGGAGGATGCGGAGAAGGCGCTCGCCTCTGTGGGCGAAGACTTGAAGCAGTTTGAGGAGGTGGAGGATGCGGCGCTCGGCAACGGCGGGCTCGGGCGGCTTGCGGCGTGTTATTTGGAGAGCGCGGCGAGCAAGAACATCCCGCTCGACGGCTACGGCATCCGCTACCGCTACGGGCTCTTCCGCCAGACGTTCGTGGACGGATTTCAGCACGAGGAGGGGGACGATTGGCTCAAATGGGGGGACCCGTGGAGCGTGCGCGTCGAGCGCGATGCGGTGCTCGTGAAGTTCGCCGACCAGACGGTGCGCGCCGTGCCCTACGATATGCCCATCTTCGGCTATAAAAACGGCGTTGTGAATACGCTCAGGCTGTGGCAGAGCGAGCCCGTGCAGGCGTTTGACTTTGCCTCCTTCAACGAGATGAAGGGGGAGGTGAAGGCGGCGGAGAATTTTAACGCCACCAAGATCACCGATGTGCTCTACCCCAACGACAATACGATGGTGGGCAAGATCCTGCGCCTCCGCCAACAGTACTTTATGGTGAGCGCGAGCTTGCAGGACATCGTGAAAAAATTCAAAAAGAGCGGGAAAGATCTGCGCGCGCTGCCCGAGAAGTGGTGCTTCCAGCTCAACGATACGCACCCCGTGATCGCCATCCCCGAACTGCTGCGCATTTTGCAGGGGGAGGGGCTTACTTTCGACGAGGCGTTCGAGGTGTGTGCGAAGTGCTTCAACTTCACTAACCACACCATCATGGCGGAGGCGCTGGAAAAGTGGGATGCGCTCGCGCTCAGCGATCTTCTGCCGCAGGTCTACGAGCAGATCATCGCCTGCCAGCAGAAGCTCGAACGCGACGGGCTGGATACCAACCTCTTCTATATCGTGCGCGACAACATGGTGCATATGGCGAACCTCGCCATCTTCGTCTCCGCGCACGTCAACGGCGTGGCGGAGATCCACACGAATATCTTGAAGCGCGAGACGTTCAGAAATTGGTACGAGCGCTTCCCCGAGAAGTTCGTCAACATTACAAACGGCATCACGCCCCGCCGCTGGATGCTTTTGAATAACCCCGAGATGGCAAAGCTCATTGACGGAAAGATCGGCACGGGTTGGCATACGGAGCTGCCCGAGCTGCAAAAGCTCAAGCCCTTTATCCCCGAGATCGCGGGCGACTTCAAGCGCATCAAGCAGGCGAACAAGCGGGCGCTCGCCGACTATATGGAGAAGTGTGAGGGGATCGCCGTCTCGCCCGAGTTCATCTTCGACGTGCAGGTCAAGCGTCTCCACGAGTACAAGAGACAGATGCTCAACGCGCTTTCCGTGCTGTATTTCTATTTCGGCATCAAGGATGGCGAAATCACCGATTTCCCGCCCACGGCGTTCATCTTCGGCGCGAAGGCTGCGCCCGGGTACTATATGGCGAAGGCGGTGATCAAGTTCATCAACGAGGTCGCAAAGCTCGTCAACAACGATCCCGCGGTCGCGGACAAGATGAAGGTCGTGTTCGTGCAGAACTATAACGTCTCGTATGCGGAGAAGATCGTGTGTGCGGCGGACATCTCCGAGCAGATCTCCATGGCGGGCATGGAGGCTTCGGGCACGAGCAACATGAAGTTTATGCTCAACGGCACGGTGACGCTCGGCACGATGGACGGCGCGAACGTGGAGATCTGCGAAGAGGCGGGGCGCGAGAACAACTATATCTTCGGCGCGACGGTGGAGGAAGTCGCCGCCGTCAAGCAGTACTACTGCCCGCGCGAGCAGGTGGAGAACAATCCCCGTTTGAAGCGCGCCGTCGAAACGCTCATCAACGGCACGTTCGAGGACGGCTCCGGCATGCTGCGCAAGCTGTACGAGAGCCTGATGACGGGGTACCAGCCCGACAGATACCTCGTGCTCTATGACTTTGCAGACTATGTGCGCGTGAAGGAGCAGCTCCTGCGCGACTACGGCAGCAAGGCATTCGATGAAAAGTGCCTCGTAAATTTGTGTTCCGTCGGCAAATTCTCCGCTGACCGCTCGGTCACAGAGTACGCCAAGCGCATCTGGAATTTGTGAGAAAAGCCGCACCCGCGGGCGGATATGCCCGCGGGTGCGGCTTTTATATGCGCCGCCCGCCTGCATCGCAGGCGGGCGGCGTGCCTTATTGAAATTTACAGTTCGGCGACGACTTCCACTTCGGCGAGGACGCCCTTGGGGAGTGCCTTCACGGCGACGCAGCTGCGCGCGGGCTTTTCCGTGAAATACTGCCCGTACACCTCGTTGAATGCGGCAAAGTCGTTCATATCCGCCAAAAAGCAGGTCGTTTTGACTGCCTTACCGAGCGAGCTGCCCGCCGCCGCAAGCACGGCTTTGAGGTTTTCGCAGATGCGCTTCGTCTGCTCGGCAATGCCGCCCTGCACGACGGCTCCCGTCGCGGGGTCGAGGGCGATCTGCCCCGAGGTAAATATAAATCCGTTCGCCTTCACCGCCTGTGAATAGGGTCCGATCGCGGCGGGGGCAAATTGCGTGTGTACTTTTTGCATCGTCTTCCTCCTAAAAACTGCCTGAAACCTGCTTAAAAACTGCCGCGGGTGCGGGTTTTAGCCGCAGAGCTTGAAGCCCGCCTGCGTGAGTGCCTGTTTGATCTCCTGAATGTGTGCGAAGTTGCGCGTCTCCATATCGATGCGCAGATAGCAGCCGATGACTTCGCTCCCCGCGTTGGCGTGTTCGTGGTGCACGCCCACGACGTTCGCGCCGCACTTTGCGATGATCTCGGAGACGGCGACGAGCTGCCCGGGCTTATCCAGAAGTTCGATGTTGAGGGTGCACTGCCGCCCGCTCATGACGAGCCCGCGGGTGATGACGCGGCTCAAAATGGTGACATCGATGTTGCCGCCCGAGACGACACAGCACACCTTCTTGCCCCTGAGCTGCGGAAACTTGCCCGCCATCACGGCGGCAACGGGCGTCGCGCCCGCGCCCTCCGCGATCATCTTGCGCTTTTCGATGAGCGCCAAAATGGCGGCGGAGATCTCTTCGTCCGTCACGGTCACGATGCCGTCTACATACTTGCTGCAATAGGCGAAAGTGTGCTCGCCCGGCTGTTTGACGGCGATGCCGTCTGCGATCGTCGAGACGGAGGGGAGGCATTCGATCTTGTGATCGTGCAGCGAGGTCACCATGCTCGCCGCGCCCGCCGCCTGCACGCCGTATACCTGTACTTTGGGGTTCATCTGTTTGACGGCGAACGCCACGCCCGAGATGAGCCCGCCGCCGCCCACGGGGACGATGACGGCATCGACATCTTTGACCTGCGATAAGATCTCTAGCCCGATGGTGCCCTGCCCGGCGATGACGTCTTCATCGTCGAAGGGGTGGATGAAGGTGAGTGAGCGCTCCTTTTGCAGCTCGAGCGCGCGGCGATAGGCATCGTCGTACACGCCCGGCACGAGGCAGAGCTCCGCACCGTAGCTGCGCGTTGCCTCCACCTTGGAGATGGGCGCGCCTTCGGGCAGGCAGATGAGGGCGGGGATGCCGTTCTTTTGCGCCGCGAGCGCCACGCCCTGCGCGTGGTTGCCCGCCGAGCAGGCGATGACGCCGCGCTTCTTTTCCTCTGGGGAGAGGCGGCTGATCTTGTAGTACGCGCCGCGGATCTTGAACGAGCCCGTCTTTTGCAGATTTTCCGCTTTGAGGAAGAGCTCGCATTCATCGGTGAGTTTGCTCGTGCGGATGACATCCGTCTTGTAGATGGCTTCTTCGAGCACGCGCTGCGCATGAATGATCTTTTCAATCGTCAACATAGGTATGCCTTCTTTTTGTTTCGGCTTTGAGTATATCCCTTTTTTTTGCAAATGTCAAATCATTGCGGGGGGTTTTGCTGCGGGAGGAAGCCTTCGAAGATGATATTATCCGCATACGGTCTGAGGCGCGCCGCCTCTGCTTCGGAGCGCACCGTCCATGCGAGCTTGACGCCGCAAAAGCGCGCCGTCTGCTTGCAGGGCATATCTTCTGCGCGGTAGCTGATGAAATCGGGCTTGATAAAGCGGTTGAGGCTCATGTTTTTGATGACGTGCGCCTTGATGCGCCAAAAGAAGGAGCCGTGGAAGTTCGCCTTGGTGAGCTTTTCGCCCGAGGCGAGGATGCCGCAGGCGACGGCGGGGCAGCGCGTTTTGTACGCCTTTACATAGGCGGGCTGAAAGGACTGCACCGCATAGACGAGGGGGGTGTGTTCCGCCGCGCGGGCGATGGCTTCGGCGATCTCTTCGCCCGAAACGCCGGGCATATCTTTGATCTCGAGCAGGACGGGCGCCTTGCCTGCGACCTCTTCCAAAAATTGAGAAAAGAGGGGGATGCGCTCCTGCGTGCCGCCGAGGCGGAGCGCGGCGAGATCGGCTGCGGAAAAGGAGGCGACGCTGCCCGCGCCGTCCGTCATGCGGTCGACGGTATCGTCGTGGAAGACGACGAGCTGCTTATCCTTGGTGAAGCGGACGTCCGTCTCGATGGCGTAGCCGGCTTTGATCGCCGCGCGAAAGGCGGCAAGGCTGTTTTCGGGAAGGGCGGCATCGTGCAAGCCGCGGTGGGCAATGGGGGTGCCCGTTAAAAAATCGGGAATATTCATGCTTTACAGTATACCAACTTTGCGCGAAGAAAGCAATAGAAGTTGCAAAATTTTTGTCTTTCGGATATAATAAGAGCCGAAAAGGAAGCAAGGAATATGGCAAAGGCAAACAAGTTTCTGCGCAACTTCTGCATTATCGCGCACATCGACCACGGAAAGAGCACGATCGCAGACCGCATTATGGAGCTGACGGGGCAGGTGAGCCGCCGCGATATGGAGGAGCAGCTCCTCGACTCGATGGACATCGAGCGCGAGCGGGGCATCACCATCAAGCTCACGCCCGTGAGAATGTTTTATACCGCGCTCGACGGCAATGAGTATGAGTTCAACCTCATCGATACGCCCGGGCACGTCGACTTTACCTATGAGGTGAGCCGCTCGCTCGCCGCGTGTGAGGGCGCGCTCGTTGTGGTGGACGCCACGCAGGGCGTGGAGGCGCAGACGCTTGCAAACGTCTACCTTGCGCTCGAAAACAATTTGGAGCTCGTGCCCGTTATCAACAAGATCGATCTGCAGTCCGCCCGCGTGGAGGAGACGAAGCAGGAGATCGAGGAGGTCATCGGGCTGGACGCCGCCGAGGCGCCCTGCGTCTCCGCCAAGGAGGGGACGAACATCCGCGATATTCTGGAGGCGGTGGTAAAGCTCGTCCCGCCGCCCGAGGGGGACCCCGAGGCGCCCTTAAAAGCGCTCATCTTTGACAGCTATTACGATAATTACAAGGGCGTTATCCTCTTTGTGCGCATCAAGGACGGCACCGTGAAGGTGGGGGATACCATTAAGACCTTCCTCTCCGAGCGCAAGTACGACGTGACCGAAGTCGGCGCGTTCGCGCCCCGTTTGCAGCCCAAGAGCGTGCTTGCGGCGGGCGAGGTTGGCTACATTGCCGCGAGCATCAAGTCCATCGAGGATGTGGAGGTGGGCGATACCGTGACCTGCGTCAGCCGCCCCGCAGCCGAGCCGCTCCCCGGGTATAAGAAGGTGCAGCCCGTCGTCTTTTGCGGCATCTATCCGCTGGACGGCAGCAAGTTCCTCGACCTGAAAGAGGCGATCTTAAAGCTCAAGCTCAACGATGCGGCGCTCACCTTCGAGCCCGATAACTCCGTGGCGCTCGGCTTCGGCTTCCGCTGCGGGTTTTTGGGGCTGCTGCATATGGAGATCGTGCAGGAGCGCATCGAGCGGGAGTTCAACCTCGACATCATCACCACCGCGCCTTCGGTGAGCTACCTCGTGCACAAGACGGACGGCGAGTGCTTTTATGTGGACAATCCTTCCCACCTCCCGCCGCCCACCGATATCGAATATATGGAGGAGCCCATCGTCAAGGCGGAGGTGTACACCCCGCCCGAATATGTGGGCGCGATCATGGAGCTGTGCCAGGATAAGCGGGGCGTGTTCAAGGATATGACCTATCTCGACGCCCGCCGCGTCCGCCTTGAATACCGCCTGCCCCTTAACGAGATCGTGTATGACTTTTTCGACGAGCTGAAGAGCCGCACCAAGGGGTACGCGAGCTTTGACTACGAGCTTGCGGGGTACGAGAAGAGCAAGCTCGTGAAGCTGGATATCCTCTTGAACGGCGAGGCGTGCGATGCGCTCTCGACCATCGTGCACGAGGACCACGCCTATAAGCGGGGCAGGATGCTTGCCGAGAACTTGAAGGAAGCCATTCCCCGCCAGCTCTTTGAGATCCCCATCCAGGCGGCGGTGGGCGGGAAGATCATCGCCCGCGAGACGGTGAAGGCGGTGCGCAAAGACGTGCTCGCCAAGTGCTACGGCGGCGATATCACCCGCAAGAAAAAGCTGCTCGAAAAGCAGAAAGAGGGCAAAAAGCGCATGCGCCAAGTGGGCATGGTGGAGGTGCCTTCCGAGGTGTTCATGCAGATCTTGAAGACGAACAAGGACAAATAACGGGCATACCATGTCTGCGGTGCGGGTGCAAAAACGCGCGGGCGGCGGACATGGTGCGAGGGAAACTATGAGCTTTTTCGGGCAGGTCTACGAATATGTGAAGCGGGTGCCGCGGGGCAAAGTCGTTACCTATGGGCAGGTGGCGGCGGCGCTCGGCGCGCCGCGCAGCGCAAGGCAGGTGGGCTGGGCGCTGCACGTCAACCCCGAACCGGGCGTCATTCCCTGCCACCGCGTCGTTAACCGTGAGGGGCGGCTCGCGCCTGCGTTCGCGTTCGGCGGCGAAGAGGTGCAGGCGAGCCTTCTGGAGACGGAGGGCGTCTGCGTGCGGGAGGGCTGCGTCGACCTGCAAATATACCAATGGAGGGAAGCGTGATGGCGGGCATCTATCTGCATATCCCGTTTTGCAAACACAAGTGCACCTACTGTGATTTTTGTTCCTTTCCCAACCGCATGGACGTTGCGGAGGCGTACATGGCGTGCCTCATCAAGGAGATCGAGATGCGCGGCAAGGAGCTGGAGGGGCGCACCTTCGATACCGTCTATTTTGGCGGGGGGACGCCCTCCGTCGTCGATCCCAAATACATTTACGCCGCGATGAAGAAGGTGGAGGACTGCTTTTCGCTCTCCCGCCGCCCCGAGATCACCATCGAGATCAACCCCGGGACGGTGAGCGAGCAGAAGATTGCCCTCTATAAGCGGGCGGGCATCAACCGCTTTTCCATCGGCTTGCAGACGGCGATCGACGGGCAGCTCGAAGAGCTCGGGCGCATCCACACCGTGCGGGATTACCTCTACTGCACCTCCCTTTTGAAGGGGGAAAATTTTTCGGCGGATGTGATGCTCGGCATCAAAAATCAGACAAAAGAGGACGTGCGCAAGACCATCGAGATCGCGGCGGGGAGCGGGGCGAAACACATCTCTATGTACGCGCTCACGCCCGAGGACGGCACGCCCATCTACACCGACTATCTCAACGGCGAACTGCCCGACGGCGACGAGGTTGCGGAGCTGTACGAATACGGGCGGAGCCTGCTCGCCGAAAAGGGGTTTATGCGCTACGAGGTGAGCAACTTCTGCAAAAAGGGGTTTGAGAGCAGGCACAACCTCAACTATTGGAAGCGGGGCGAGTATGTGGGGCTGGGCGTTTCGGCGAGTTCCTTTTTTGCGGGGCGGCGGCTTTTGAATACGCTCGACCTCGATGAGTACATGAAGTGCATCCTCTCGGGGTTTTATCCCGTCATCGACAGCGAGGAAGTGGGTAAGCGGGATGCGAAGTTTGAGTTTTTGATGCTCGGGCTGCGCACGGTGTATGGCGTTTCGGCGGCGGAGTATCAAAAGGCGTTCGGAACGGATTGGAGGGAGGATTTTGCCGCTGCTTACCAAAAGACGAAGCACTACCTCTTGGAGGAGGGGGATGTGACGCGCATCAAGGATGAGTACCTCTATGTGCAGAACGCGATTTTGAGTGAATATGCGGAGTAGAGGATTCGGATCGATTTGTAAAATGTTAGAAAGCGGGTATAATGATATGCGCCCCAAAAGCCGAAGAGGCTTTTGGGGCGCGGGTTATTTTTCCGAAAAGATCATGCAGGAGCCAATTGCTTTTTCTGATAATGTTTTTTCAGATAATCAAAATCTATTGTTTGCATCAAGGCTTCCAATGTGCTTTTTTCAATGTTGATGATTTCTAAATTTGCTTTGATCGCCTCTTGCAATTCTATATTTGCCCAATGCGATTCTTCGTAGCGCGCAGAATTGACGATCAGAAAGATGTCGGAGGATAAAAGTTCTGCCTCTAACTTCTTTTGAAAGTTCGCAGCATTATACTCGTTATCTAAAAAATCGATATAGGTCGTTAAATTTTGCGCTTCCAGCCAAGTTCTCAGTTTATTCAAGAACGAGATGGTAACGTCGTTTCCTTTTAAGGTATATGAAAGAAATATTTTTTGTTTGTTCATGGTTATGATGCCCAAAGAATACAGCCGATCGTGATGAGGATTTTTATCAAAGATATGATGACCTAAGAATGCAGCCGGTCATGACCGTGATGAGGATTTCTATCAAATATATGGTGTACATAAGATGCAGAAGATCAATGTAATAAAATGATTCCGCGGGATTTGTATAATTTCTTCTGCGATACAGGCAGACCCGATTGGATGCTGCATTGCGGCCGAGTTCAAACATGAGGAAACGCACCCGAACTCTTTTTTCCTGCCGCGGGGGGATGGTCATAGCCACTTCGAATTTTCGGCATAGGTTGTTCATGCGGGCGCGCAATCGTTGGCGTGTGTAATCGATATAGATCTCGTAAATGTAGCAAAATACGGGGATGAGGATCCCGATGATCCAAAATACGGCGCTCGGCATCGTTGGCGAATCATCGCGAAATCCGAAGTAGATGGAAAGGAATGCCAAATAAATGGTGATCGATAGTTTTTTGATCGAAATGCTTTGATGCGAAAAATCGCTTACGGCATTGTGAAGCTGTTGGATCTCTGCCAAACATAAATCTTTATCTATCATCTTTTTTCCTTTGCATGTAGATAAACGATTCCATTATATCAGAAACGCCAAAAAAATGCAATCGCCAAACGATGTTCTTTGCATGAATTTTGTAATGTTTTGAAAAAATTACCGCGGCTTTGCGAGAAGAGGATCGATCTATTTTGACTTAATTTTATGGTGTGCTTACCAAAGTTTTACGGGGTCGAAGCCGAAGACCTGGACGACTTCGAAGAGGTCGCTGTTTGCAATGTCGCGGCAGGTGCAGACTGCGCCGCCATCCGAATCGATATCGTATCCGTAATATTTGTACGCCTGCCATACGAGGTGGGAGCAGTGCGTTTCTTTGGGGGTTTCGCCCTGGTCTTTGGGGGAGAAGACGCCCACGGTGATGGAATAGTCTACGCCGCGCAGGCGCTCGAGCGCCGTTTGGGCGATGGCGGCGCGCTCTTCTTGAGAGGCGCCTTTGAGGCGGAGCACCATAAAGTTCGCGCTCTCGCGGAACCAAGCACTCCCGCCGTAGCTGACGGTGCTGGGAATGCCGAGCGAGACGGATTCGAGCGTGTTCTCGCCCGCGCCGTCTACGATGATGGCGGCATGCCCGTTGCGCCATCCGAAGGTGTGGCAGACGGAGGAGACGAGCACGTCGCCCTCTTCCAAATCGACCATGGGGGCGCGGTAGCCATCGGCAAAGATATCGCGCTTGGTGGTGAATGCCACCTGCTCGTGTTCGAGTTCGCCCTCGTAAAAGAGCGCATCCTGAAAGGAGAGGATGCGCGCCGCGTTGCCCTTCATGCCGTCGAGCGCGCTCTTCCCGAGCCCCGTCTGCAAGTAGAGGGTGCGATATTCCTCCTCCGTCCAATCCGTCTTTTGGGCGAGTGCGGAGATATCCTCCCGCGCGTAGGAGGGGAGGGTGCGCGCGGACAGATCGACCGCGCCGTCTGCGATCGAGAAGAATGCCGCGGCGAATGCGATGAGCATGCTCAGCCCCATCAGGAGGGCGAGCAGCACAAATCCGCTGATTTTTAAGATCTTTTTGAAGACCCGCACGGCATGTTCTCCTTTTGTTTTCCATTAGTATACCGCATTTAGTATACCGCATTTGGGGCGCGCTGTCAAATGCGTTTGCGCCCTTTCAGGAGCGCAAGCCGTCTTCCCTGCGGGCGAGCTGTTCGCCCGTTTCGCCGTCCAGAAGGAGGGCGATGCGCGTTTTGCCGTCCGTCACGGCAAAATAGTAGTAATTTTTATCCCGCCGCAGCAGGCGCACGGCGATCTCGAGGCTGCCCGCCTCCCGCATGCGTTCGAGCGTCTCCCGCTCCGCCTCCGTGCCGCGGGCGAGCGCCTCTTCGGGCGAGAGCGTCGACTCCGTTCTGACCGAAGTTGCGGCGAGGGTGTGTTCCTGCTCGCCGTACAGGACGGTGACCGTTACGCTGTCCTCGGGGAAGGCATCCACCCCCTCCGAGTAGGTATAGTCGCCCCGCGTCGTGCGGTAGGACGCCTCGCCGCCGAGGCGCGCTTCCCCCTCGCCCACAAAGATGCTTACGTCGCCCGCGGGCGGGGTGAGGGGGGAGAGGGTCACCTGCACGGTTTTGCTCATCGGGCAGGGGATGCCGTCGTCGGCATAGGGATACTCGCGCTCCACGCAGGCGAGCGTGAGCGTAAAGTCCTCCGTTTCGGCGAGGAACAGATCGCTCCGCACTTCGGAGAGGCAGTCGTTGTAGCGGTAGGGGGCGCAGGCGGCGCACAGCGGCAGGAGCGCCGCGGCGACAAGAAACAGGCAGAAGCGTTTTTTCATACAGCTATCCTTATGCTTTTCGGAGGCGCGGCATGACTTTTCGCGACTTTTTCCCCTCATTCGGTTGCATTTTTGCCGCGCGTGTGTTAAAATAGCTAAAATCACGCGGCGATGCTTGCGCCGCGGCAGATTATGTTGCTATGAGAAAACTTATCATAAAAACAGCGTTCATCACGCTCGGCGTCACCATTGTGCTCGCGTTTGCCGCATTCGGCATCGTCTCCTTGGTCGCCCCCGCGCAGATGATGCGGCTTACCCTCTCGCTCGGGCTCGAGCGCATCGGCGCCGATTACGCCTATCAGGAATACGAACGTTCGGACGATCTTTACTATCTTGCGCGATCCTTTGAGATCTGCGCCGCCAAGGGATACGACGATAAGACGGCGAACGAGCGCTTTGACCTTTTATATGAGGACGGGGAGGCGTTCGCGGCGCTCTGCGAACAGCGAGAGGAGCAGATCTCGGCGGAAAAGGGCGCGCAGCAGTACAGCTACCGCGGCTATGTGGTGGGGCTGGGCGCCTGCGTCAAATACCGCCTCGCGGCGGAGGACGGAGAGGAAGCCATCGGACTTGCTCTCTCGGAGACGCAAACAAGCTTTCCCGCGGGCAATCCCGTGATCGCGCTTGCCGTAGAGGCGGCAAAGAAGGAGGATGCAGCCTTCTGCGCAAAGCTGCTTGCGGCGGTGCAGGCGGGGGGATTTGAAGAGACGAAGGACTATCTAAATATCCGAACAATTCTGGAGGGAATCGCAAATGAGTAAAATCGTGAAGGAAGGGCTTACGTTCGACGACGTGCTTCTCATTCCGCAGGCATCCGACGTATTGCCGAACGAAGTGGACCTGAGAACGACGCTCACGAAGGGGATAAATCTGAACATCCCCATCATCTCCGCCGCGATGGATACGGTGACGGAGAGCCGCCTCGCCATTGCCATGGCGCGCGAGGGCGGGATGGGCATCATCCACAAGAATATGTCCATCGAAGAGCAGGCGAAGGAAGTGGATAAGGTAAAGCGTTCGGAGCACGGCGTCATCACCGATCCCTTCTATTTGGAGCCGCAGAATTTGGTGCGCGACGCCGTGGCGCTCATGGAGCGCTACCGCATCAGCGGCGTGCCCATCACCAAGGGCGGCAAGCTCGTGGGGATCCTCACCAACCGCGATTTAAGGTTCGAGACCAATTTCGATCAGCCCATCGAGAATGTGATGACGAAGGACAACCTCGTCACCGCGCCCGTGGGCACCTCGCTTGCCGATGCGCAGAAGATCTTGGGTAAGCACCGCATCGAAAAGCTGCCCATCGTCGATGAGAAGGGCTTCTTGAAGGGGCTCATCACCATCAAGGATATTGAAAAGAGCATCCAATACCCCAACTCCGCGCGCGACAAGAACGGCAGGCTTTTGGTCGGCGCGGCGGTCGGGACCTCCGCCAATACGATGGAGCGCGTTGCGGCGCTCGTGGAGGCAAAGGCGGATATCATTGCCATCGATACGGCGCACGGGCACTCCAAGATGGTGCTCAAAAAGATCGCCGAGATCAAGGCGGCATTCCCCAAGGTCCCGCTCATTGCGGGCAATATCGCCACGGCTTCGGGCACCAAGGCGCTCATCGAGGCGGGTGCGGACGTGGTGAAGGTGGGCATCGGCCCCGGCTCCATCTGCACGACGCGCGTTGTGGCGGGCATCGGCGTGCCGCAGCTCACCGCCGTGATGGACTGCGCCGAGGCGGCGGATAAGCTGGGCAAGCGCATCATCGCAGACGGCGGCATCAAGTATTCGGGCGACATCGTGAAAGCCCTTGCGGCGGGCGGCAGCGCCGTCATGATCGGCTCCATGCTCGCGGGCACCACCGAGAGCCCCGGCGAGATCGAGCTCTATCAGGGCAGGAGCTTCAAAGTGTACCGCGGCATGGGTTCGCTCTCCGCGATGGCTGCGGGCTCGAAAGACCGCTATTTCCAGGAAAATTCTTCCAAATTCGTTCCCGAGGGCGTGGAGGGGCGCGTCCCTTACCGCGGCTCCGTCTCGGACATCATCTATCAGATGACGGGCGGCATCCGCTCGGGCATGGGCTATTGCGGGAAGGCGAACATCGAGGAGCTGAGAAAAAATTCCGAGTTCGTGCGCATCACCAACGCAGGGCTTTTGGAGAGCCACCCGCACGATATTTCCATCAGCAAGGAAGCGCCCAACTATTCGATGAATTCCATGCACTAAGGCAAATTTGCGAAAACGCCCCAAGGGGCGTTTTCCTGCTAAAATCAAACAAATTACGGAGAAGATCATGCAGCATCAGAGAGTGCTCGTCCTCGATTTCGGCGGGCAGTACAACCAACTTATTGCGCGGCGGGTGCGCGATCTCGGCGTCTATTGCGATCTGAAGTCGTGCGATATGACCGTTGAGGCGATCAGGGCTTACGATCCCATCGGCATCATCTTTACGGGCGGGCCCAACAGCGTGTACGACCCTGCGGCGCCGCAGATCGACGGGGAGATCTTGGCGCTCGGCATCCCCGTGCTCGGCATCTGCTACGGCTGCCAGCTCATCGCCCACACGCTGGGCGGGAGGGTGGAGCGCGCCGCGCAGAGCGAATACGGCAAGCGGGAGTTTTCCTTTGTGAAGGCGAGCCCGCTCTCCGAGGGCATCCCCGCTGCAAGCGTGTGCTGGATGAGCCATACCGACCATGTGACCGAAGTCCCGCAGGGCTTTGCGGTGCTTGCTTCGACGGAGAGCTGCCCCGTGACCGTGTACGGCAGCGCGGAACGGCGCATCTACGGCGTGCAGTTCCATCCCGAAGTCGTGCATTCGGAGTACGGCAACAAGCTACTTGAAAACTTTCTCTATCAAGTGTGCGGCGCCAAGGGCGATTGGACGATGAAGAACTTCGTCGCCGAGCAGGTCGCAGCCCTAAAAGAGAAGCTCGGCGGCAAGCGGGTGCTGTGCGCCATGTCCGGCGGGGTGGATTCTGCCGTTGCGGCGGCGCTCGTGCACCGCGCCGCGGGGGATAACCTCACCTGCGTCTTTGTCGATCACGGGCTGCTGCGCAAGGGCGAGAGCGAAGAGGTGATGACCGTCTTCAAAGAGGGGCTCGGCATGAACCTAGTCCGCGCGGATGCGGGGGAGCGCTTCCTTACCAAATTGGAGGGCGTCTCCGAACCCGAGCAGAAGCGCAAGATCATCGGCGCGGAGTTTATCAAGGTGTTCGAGGCGGAGGCAAAGAAGATCGGCGCCGTCGATTTCCTCGTGCAGGGGACGATCTACCCCGACGTCATTGAGAGCGGAAAGGATAAGAGCGCCGTCATCAAATCGCACCACAACGTGGGCGGGCTGCCTTCCGTCGTCGATTTTAAGGAGATCGTTGAGCCGCTGAGGGACCTCTTCAAAGATGAAGTGCGCCGCGTCGGGACGGAGCTGGGGCTGCCCGAGAGCGTTGTGCAGCGGCAGCCATTCCCGGGGCCCGGGCTTGCCATCCGCATCATGGGCGAGGTCACGCGCGAGAAGCTCGCGACCCTGCGCGAAGCCGACTTCATCTTCCGTGAGGAGATCGCAAAGGCGGGGTTAAACCGCGAGATTTGGCAGTATTTTGCCGTGATCACGAACAGTAAGACGGTGGGCGTGCAGGGGGATTTCCGCACCTATGAGAATGTGATCGCGCTCCGCGCCGTGACGAGCGTGGACGCCATGACCGCCGATTGGGCGCGCATCCCGTTCGACGTGTTGGAGCGCATCTCTACGCGCATCACCAACGAGGTGCCGCACGCCAACCGCATTGTGTACGATATTACCTCCAAACCGCCGGCGACGATTGAATGGGAGTGAGGGGGCACGCTTTTTTTGAGATGGTGATCCCTTTTGCCGCCGAGTGTAGAACGCTCGGCGGCTTTCCTCCCTGAAAACAAGTGTTGGGGGGAGGCGAAATCCCCCCTGTTGCCGCGAATGCGGCGACGTCCCCCCTTAAAGCGGCGTTGCCGCGTTAAGGGGGGGCGGGAAAACTCCCTCAGTCTCGCGAATGCT
>CALVLO010000012.1 GCA_944338265.1 uncultured Clostridia bacterium | reverse complement strand
ACATGCGGCGCTCAAAGAGAATTACTTCCTCGACGACGGCGCCTACCTCGTCACCCGCCTTCTCATTGCACTTGCAAAGTGTGCCAAGGCGGGCAAGGCGCTTACGGCGCTCATCGAAGACCTGCCCGAACCTGCCGAAGCGGCGGAAGTGCGCCTTGGGTTTGCCGAGGGCTGCGACTTCAAAACGCTCGGGCAGGGCGTGATCGAAGACTTTGCGGCGCACGCCGTTGCCTCCGCGCACCTCTCCCTTGCGCCCGACAACCACGAGGGCGCGCGCGTCAACTTTGACAAGGCGCACGGCAACGGCTGGGCGCTCCTTCGGATGAGCCTGCACGAACCCATCATGCCCATCAACGTCGAGAGCGACGAAAAAGGCGGCAGCAGGCGCATCCTCAAAGAGCTGTACGCATTTTTGCAAAACTACCCCTTCCTCAACACGCAACCCATTAAAAATTTATTGTAAGATCTAAGGAGAATATCATCATGAACGACGCAAAGCAGACGACCATCAACGCCATCCGCATCCTCTCGGCAGAGGCGATCCAAAAGGCGAACTCGGGGCACCCCGGGCTTCCCATCGGCTCGGCGCCCATCGCCTACACCCTTTGGCAGAACTTTTTGAAGTTCAACAGCAAAGACCCCTCTTGGGAGGATCGCGACCGCTTTATCCTCTCCGCGGGGCACGGCTCCATGCTCGATTACTCCCTGCTCTACCTCTACGGCTTCGGGCTGACCAAGGAAGATCTCATGAACTTCCGTCAGCTCGGCTCCAAGACGCCCGGACATCCCGAATACGGCCACACGGTGGGCATCGAGACGACGACCGGTCCCCTCGGACAGGGCATCGCGAACGCCGTGGGCATGGCGGTCGCCGAAGCGCACCTTGCGGCGGTGTTCAACCGCGAGGGCTTCCCCGTCGTCGATCACTACACCTACGCGCTGTGCGGCGACGGCTGCCTGGAGGAGGGCATCTCCTACGAAGCCTGCTCGTTCGCGGGCACGCACGAGCTCGGCAAGCTCATCCTCTTCTACGACGACAACGATATCACCATCGAGGGCGATACCGATATCACCTTCAAAGAGGACATTGCGATGCGCTTTAAGGCGCAGAATTGGCAGGTCATCAAAGTAGACCTCGTTGCCAATCCGGACAGCATCCCCCTCCTCTCCGCCGCCATCCGCAAGGCGCAGAAGGAGACGAAGAAGCCCTCCATCATCATCTGTAAGACGAAGATCGGCTACGGCACCCCGCTCGAGGGCAGCCACAAGTGCCACGGCGCCCCCTTGGGCGCGGAGAACCTGCAAAAGACGAAGGAGCGCTTCGGCTGGACGGCGGCGCCCTTCGAAGTGCCCGAAGAGGTGTTTGCGCACACCAAAAAGGCATGCACGCGCGGCGCAAGAAAGGAGAAGGAATGGAAGGCGATGTTCGCCAAGTACGAGCAGGCATACCCCGAGCTCGCGGCGGCATACAAGGCTGCCATGAGCGGCGAAATGGTCGATCTTGCAAAGGTGGACGACCTGTTCAAATTTGAAAAGCCGATGGCGACCCGCCAGACTTCGGCGACGGTGCTCAACAAGATCGCCGCGCTCGTTCCCAACCTCATGGGCGGCTCGGCGGATCTTGCCCCCTCCAACCTCTCCGACATGAAGGATACGGAGAGCATCCGCTACGGTAACTTCTCTGCGGAGGATAAGAGCGGGCGCAACATGCACTTCGGCATCCGCGAGCATGCGATGGCAGCCATCACCAACGGCATGCAGCTGCACGGCGGGCTCCGGTGCTATTGCGCGACCTTCTTTATCTTCTCCGACTACTGCAAGCACGCGATGCGCCTCTCCGCGCTCATGAACATTCCCGTCGTCTATATCCTGACGCACGACTCCATCGGCGTCGGCGAGGACGGTCCTACGCATGAACCCGTCGAGCAGCTCATCGCGCTCCGCTCCATTCCCAACATGAAGGTGTACCGCCCTGCGGACGGCAAAGAGACGGCGGCGGCGTGGATCTCCGCCCTCACGGGCAGCGCACCCACGGCGCTCGTTCTCACCCGCCAGAACCTGCCGCAGTACGCAGCGAGCGGGCTCGCCGCGCTCAAAGGCGGCTATGTTTTGGAGGATTGCGACGGCACGCCCGACGTGCTGCTCATTGCGAGCGGCTCGGAAGTCGAGCAGTGCGTGGATGCCAAGGCGCAGCTCGCCGCGGAGGGCATCCGTGCGCGCGTCGTATCCATGCCCTGCATCGAGGAATTTGAAAAGCAGAGCGCGGCGTATAAGGAGAGCGTTCTTCCCTCCGCCGTCAAGGCGCGCGTGTGCGTGGAGGCGGGCTCGCCCTACAGCTGGTATAAATACGCCGGCGATAAGGGCGAGATCATCGGCATGTCCACCTTCGGCGCGAGCGGCCCTGCGGCGCAGCTGTTCAAGCTGTTCGGCTTCACGGCGGAAAACGTTGTGGAAAAGGCGAAGCGCTCCCTTGCAAAATAACCAATAACAACAGACGGCGGCACGGCGCAGGCGATCTGCGCCGTGCTTTTTTCTGCACCTTTGCAGGAAATTTTTCCACCCATCCCCTCTTGACAAGCGGATAGAACATGCGGTATAATCATAAAAAGGCACCCGCTGCCGCAAAAACCAACTCAGAGGAAACATATGGCAAAACAGGATAAGGCGCTGCAACTCGTTCCCGCCGAGCAGGAACAGGCGGCGCAGCAGGAGCAGCAAACGCAGGATACGCAGCCCAAGATGACCATCTATGAGTACGAAGAGAAGTACGTCCGCCGCCAAAACGTGCGCGGGGCGCGTTTTTTGCTCGGGCTCTTGGCGAGCGTGATCGGCATCTTCATCGGTTGGTGCCTCTTCTCCTTTACGATGGAGCTTTGGAACGTGCACCCCTATGCGGGCTATGCGGCGGCGGCTGTGAGCATCGTGATCTTCATCGCCGTCTACCTCGTTCCCCTCGTGAAGATCCTGCGCTCCGATTACTTTATCACCAACGTCAACGCGGCGCACGCGGGCAAAGCCAAGCGGCACAACCGCCAGGTGCGGCGCAACATTGCAGAGAAGATGGTGGACTTCAACAACAGCGTGGCGGGCATCGGCTGGTACGACGATAAGCTCGTGGGCGACCTCGACAAGGCGCTGCGCACGAACGACGACGAGGGCATTAAGACGGCGCTCACCGCCCTCTACAAGGGCAAGGTGAAAAAGTCGGCGAAGGACATCATCTTCAAATGTTCCTTAAAGAGCGCGGCGTTTTCCGCCGTCTCGCAGAGCTCGCGCACGGACGCCCTCCTCGTTGCCGTCGTCAATTTGCAGATGATCAAAGATATCGTCTTTTTGTACGGCTTCCGCCCCTCGGATACCAAGCTCGTTAAGATCTTCGGCGCGGTCGTGCGCAATTCCCTCGTCTCTTTCGGGTTGGGCTCGCTGCAAATCGGCAACGCCGTCGCCAAGACGGTGGGCGATGCCGCAAAGGGCATCCCCTTTTTGGGGAGCGCCATCTCCGCCCTCGTCGACAGTTCCATCCAAGGGCTGACGAACGGCACGCTGACGGCGGTCATCGGCTTCCAGACGCTGCGCTACCTCAACAAGGAATACCGCCTGCAAAATATTTTGGACGGCGTGGAAGTCGTCGAGACGCAGGAGGAGCTCGAGGAGACGTGTGCGGAGATCAAGAGCGAACTCAAGCGCCGCCCCACCCGCGCCCCCATGGGCGCATGAGCCGCAAGGCGCAGCCACAACGCAAAAAAGAGCGCGGGTGCGCTCTTTTTTATTTTCCGCGCCCCGAAAGCGCGCACATCTCCCCTGCCTTCCTCTTTGAGGGTGAGTTATGCGTCATGCGCATCAGCGCGGCGCGCTCAGCCCTCCAAGCCTGCAAGATAATCGATGCTCACGCCGAAAAAGCGCGCCATCGCAATGAGTTTGGAGAGCGTCGGCTCGCACTTGCCGAGCTCCCATAAACTCACGACCGATTTGCCGACATCCAGCTCCTTGGCGAGCCCGACCTGTCCCAATCCCCGCTCCAACCGCAATTCCTTCAAACGTTCACAAAAAACAGTGTTCATACGACAATTTTCCCATTATTGTGGAAAAATTGCTTGACTTCCCATTATAATGGGAATGTAATTATGATAAAAGGAGGAAAAACTTTATGTTTTGTAAGTTCTGCGGAAAAGAGATCCCCGATGATTCCGTGATCTGCCCCAGCTGCTGCAGGCAGGTCGCACCCCTGAAAGCGCAGGCGCAAAGCACGCCCGCACAGCCTCGCGCCGCGATTTCCCCGACGCCCAATGCGATGATCCTCACCGGCTTTGTTTGCGCGTTTTTGGCGCCCATCGTCGGGCTTATCTATTGCATTCTCGGCTTGCTCCAAGCACAGCAATACCGTGAAAACGGACAAGGGCTCGCCAAGGCGGGGATCGTCATCAGCATCATCATGCTGATCCTCAGTCTGGTCCTCACCATTATCACGATCGTCAACCTAAGCACGCTTACCGCGCTTTTGAACGTATATCAGTACAACCAATCCCCTGGCTACAATCCGTACTACTGATTTTTCTGCAAACAGCATCTTCTGTAAAACGGCGCCCGCCGCGGAAATTTCCGCGGCGGGCGCCATGCTGTTACTTTGTGATCCCCTTGCGGGTGCGCGTTTTGCGAACTACCTCTTCAAACCCGTTCTCCGTGGGCGTGTAGTACACCCTGCCTTTGAGCGCATCGGGCAGATACTGCTGCTCCACCCAACCGCCAAAGTCATGCGGGTAGAGGTACTTTGCGCGCGCCGCCTTCATCTCGCGCGAGCCGTAGGAGACATCGCGCAGATGCGCGGGGATGGCATCGTCCCGCGTGCGCACGGCATCCTCCCGCGCGGCGTCCATCGCGCAGATCACGGCGTTGCTCTTTTCCGCCTCGCACACATAGATGATCGCCTCGGAGAGCGGGATGAGCCCCTCGGGCGCGCCCAGCTTTTCAAACGCGGTGAGCGCAGACGTTGCCACGACGAGCGCGTTGGGATCTGCCATCCCCACATCCTCCGCCGCATGCACGATGAGGCGGCGCAGAACGAGCATGGGGTCGCACCCGCCCTCGATGAGGCGGAAGGCATAGTAGAGCGCCGCATCGGCATCGCTCCCGCGGAGCGACTTGCAAAATGCCGACAAAATATCGTAATAGAGATCTTCGTTATAGGAGAGCGCCTTTTTTTGGATGGACTGCTCGGCATCCGAAAGCGTTACGCAGATGCTGCCGTCCGCCTGCGGCGGCGTGGTGAGCACGGCGAGCTCCAAGGCGTTGTAGGCGGTGCGCAGATCTCCGCCCGCCATCGCGGCAATGTGTTTGAGCGCCGCATCCTCCACCTTTGCGGCGTACATGCCGAGCCCCTTGCGCGCATCGGCAAGCGCCCTTTGGAGCGCCCCCTCGATCTCCTCTTGGGTGAGCCGCTTGAACTCGAACACGCGGCAGCGGGAGACGATGGCGGGCGTCATGGAGGCATAGGGGTTTTCCGTCGTTGACCCGATGAAGATGATCGTGCCCTGCTCGATGGCGGGCAGGAGGGCATCCGACTGCGTCTTGTTAAAGCGGTGGCACTCATCGAGCAGCAGATAGGTGCGGCGGTTGCGGAGTTTGAGCTCTTCGCGCGCCTCCTCCACCGCCTTTTTGACGTCCGCCACCCCCGCGTTCACGGCGTTCAGCCTTACGAACGCGCCGCGCGTCGTGGCGGCGATGATGTTGGCGAGCGTCGTTTTGCCGCAGCCGGGAGGTCCCCAAAAGATGCAGCTCCCGAGCCTATCGAGCGCGATGGCGCGCCGCAGGAGGCTCCCCTCCGCCACAATGTGCTTTTGCCCCACAAACGCATCCAGCGAGGATGCCCGCATGCGTTCGGCGAGCGGCTTGGCTTTTTCTTCGTTGCCGTTAAAATCAAACAGATCCATGCGTCTCAGTCTTCTCCGTCCGCGATCAGGCTGCGGATCTTCTCCGCATTCGCCTTGCCGAGCTCATAGCCCTTTTCGTAGGCGAATGCCAAATTCTTCACCCTGTATTGGCTCATATCGCCGAGCGCGGGTTCGAGCCAAAGATCGATGTGCCTGCTGCGCTGCCGCTGTTTGCGCTGCGTCATGCGCGTATCCACAATATCGACATAGCGCAAAAGCGTTTCGATGAGGTTGCGCGGCGGCTCCGCGCGCGACGTCGTAAGGTCGCCCAGCACATCTACGGCGACGACGACCTGCGCCCCGAGCTTGCGCACCTCGCGCGTGGGCACGCGCTCCAAAACGCCGCCGTCCACGAGCAGCTTTCCGTCCATCTGCTGCGGCGAAAACGCGCCCGGGATGCAGCTCGAAGCGAGCACGGCATCGATCAGCTTGCCCTTGTTGAGCTCCACCGTCGTGCCCGAAAGAAGATCGGTCGCCACGCAGGTGAAGGGGATCTTCAGGTCGGCAAACGTCGTCTCGGGCGGGATGTACGACTCCAAGATCTTGCGCGCCTTGGTAAAGCGGAAGAGCCCGCTCGTGCGGATGGGATTGACGTTGAGCGCCGTCACATGCGAGAGTTTGAGCGCGAGAACGCGCTTTTTCACCGTATCGAGCGGAACGCCCGCGCAGTAGCAGGCGCCCACGACGGCGCCCATCGAACAGCCCGAAACGCAATCCGCGCGGATGCCTTCCTCTTCGAGCGCCTTCAAAAAACCGACGTGCGCAACGCCCCGCGCGCCGCCCGAACCGAGTGCGATCCCTAACTTTTTCATAAACGCTTTGCCCCTTTCGTATGAATGAAATGTGAAACTTCGCCTTTGCCGCGGCGCGCCGCTGTTCGCCGCCGCCCTTGCCGTGCAGCTCGCCCTGCTCCTCTTCCCCGCGCGCTATGCCGCGCGCGTGCAGGAGGGCATCTCGCTTTGGGCGGTGTGCGTGCTGCCCGTCATGCTCCCCTTCCTCTTTTTGACGCTGCTCCTTTCGCGCCTGCCGCAGTTTGACCGCATATCGCGGGCGCTCTCCCCCGCCTTTTCGCGCGCTTTCCGAGTCTCGGGTGCGGGCGGATGCGCGGCGGTCCTCTCGGTGTTTTCGGGGTATCCCGCGGGTGCGCGTGCCGTGCTCGGGCTCTCCGCGCGCGGCTGTATCGCCAAGGAGGAGCGCCTGCGCGCCGCATGCCTTGCAACGACGAGCGGGCCCGCATTCCTCCTCGGAACGCTCGCCGCCATTGCGGGAAGCGGGGCGGGCATCGTGCTCTTTATCGCGCACCTTGCAGGGGTTTGGAGCGTGAGCTTTTTGTTGGGAAGAAGGGCGCCCCGTCCGCAGCCCGCGCCCCTTCCCCCGCCGCAGGCAGAGGAGAACGCGCTCACCGAAAGCCTGATGCAGGCGGTGCTCTCCGTACTCGCCGTCGGCGGGGCGATCGCCCTCTTTTATGCCTTCGGCTGTATGATCGCAGATCTTCTCCGCCCCCTCGCCCTCCCGCCGCGCGCCGCGGCGACGGTACAGGGGCTCATTGAGATGACTTCTGGCTGCGCGCAGCTTCTCGCCGCCCCTTCGCCGATCGATTTGGCGCTCACTGCCTTCCTCGTCACCTTCGGCGGCATGTGCGTGTTGGTGCAGCAATGGAGCTTTTTGAAGGAAACGGGCATCCGCCTTGCCCCCTTTCTCCTCGTTAAGGCGGCGCAGGCAGCCGTCTCCGCCGCGGCAGCCTTTCTGCTCGCCCTCCCGCTCTTTTAGCGGTATGCGCCCAAGATGCGGAAGGTACGGCACAGCCCGCGCGCCCGTTCGAGCGCGCCGCGGATGCGCTTTTCGCCGAGATCGCCGTCGATCTCAATAAAGAAGCGGTACTCGCCCAAGATGCCGCGGATGGGACGGGACTCGATGCGCGTGAGGTTGATGCCCTCGTCCGAAAACACCTTCAAAAGGGTGAGAAGGCTCCCCGGGCGATGCTCGCACACGGCGCAGAAAAACACCGTGCCGCTGTGCGCGGGCAGCCCCTCCGCCCGCCGCTTTAAGCGGAAGAACTGCGTGTAATTTTCCTTTTCATTGGCGATATTTTCCGCAGAGAGCACGATGCCCGCCCGCTTGGCATGCGCGCCGACGATGCCCGCGCTCGCCTCGTCGACGAGAGAGAGGCTCTTGGCGGTGGAGTCTGTAAAGATGCACTCCGCCTGCGGGAGGTGCTGCTGCAGATATTCCGAGCACTGCCCGATCGCCTGCTCGTGCGAATACACCCGCCTGACGGCGGAGAGCGGGACGCCTTCCTTTAAGGCGAGGCGGTGATCGATCTTGAGCACCGTCTGTTCCACGGCGTATACGTCTTCCCGCTCCAAGAGGTCGAGATTTTGCAAAACGCCCCCTTGGATGGAGTTTTCGATGGGGATGACCGCATCCTCCGCCGCGCCCGACGTGAGCGCACGGAACACTTCCGGGAAATTTGCACACAGCAGCACCTCGCTGCCCGCACACAGCTTTTCGGCAGCGAGATGGGAATAACTCCCTTCCGGACCCAAACAACTGACTTTTTTGCTCATATGTGCCCTCCTGCACGTCTCCCTTATCTCCTTGAACCTCACCTTGCCCTCTTTAACAAATGTATGCCGCCGCAGCGTTGCAAACAAGACGCGGAGCGTGAGGGAGCTCTCCCATAGCCCCCTTTAACACTTGTTTTAAGGGGGGATGTCCCGAAGGGACAGGGGGGATCGCCGCAGCGCGACAAAGTATTGCGCCGTAAAAATGTATGCCGCCGCAGCGTTGCAAGCAAGACGCGGAGCGTGAGGGAGCTCTCCCATAGCCCCCTTTAACACTTGTTTTAAGGGGGGATGTCCCGAAGGGACAGGGAGGATCGCCGCAGCGCGACAAAGCATTGCGCCGCAAGTATGCGGCGGCTACGCCTTGTCCGCAATATCGAGGATCAGCCTCTCCGTCTCCTCCCACCCGAGGCAGGGATCGGTGATGGACTTGCCGAAGACGATATCGTGCTTTTGGCTGCCCTCTTCGAGAAAGCTCTCGATCATAAATCCTTTGACGATGCGCTTGAAATCGGCATCGTAGGTGCGGTTTTGCAGCACTTCCTCGACGATGCGCACCTGCTGGCGGTACTGCTTTTTGGAATTGGAGTGATTGGCATCGATGACGACGGCGGGATTTTTCAGCTCTTCCGACTTGTGATAGCCCTCGAAGACCTGCATCACCGTCTCGTAATGGTAATTGGGAATATCGTTGCCGTAGTGATCGACGCGCCCGCGCAGCACAACGTGCGCATACTCGTTGCCGCCCGTGGCGACCTGATAGTTATGGTACATGAACACCTGCGGGCTCTGCGCCGCGTACACCGAATTGAGGGTGACGGGGATGCTCCCGCCCGTGGGATTTTTGATGCCGACGGGCAGTTCGATGCCGCTCGAAACGAGCCTGTGGAGCTGATTTTCGCTCGAACGCGCCCCCACGGCGATGTAGGTGAGCAAATCCTCCACATAGGCGTAATTTTCGGGATAGAGCATCTCGTCCGCCGCCGAAAGCCCCGACTCTTCGATGGCTTTGATGTGCAGATCGCGGATGGCGTAGATGCCCTTTAAGATATTTTCGCGGTTTTCGGGATCGGGCTGCGAGAACATGCCCTTATAACCCACGCCCTTGGTGCGCGGCTTGTTGGTATAGATGCGCGGGATGAGCACGAGCTTCTCCTTTACGCGCTCGTTGAGCCTGCCCAGCCGCCGCACATACTCCAAGACGGGTGCCGCCTCGTGCGCGGAACACGGACCGACGATGACGAGGAGTTTTTCGCTCCTGCCGGCAATGACGTCCTTGGCGAGCGCATCGCGCGAAGCTTTGATCTTGGCGAGCGGCTTGGGAAGGGGCAATTCCTGTACGATCTCCTCCGAAGAAGGGATCGCGATCTGACGTTCAAACATTATACTTCTCCTCTTTTCCCGATCAACGCATACACCGCCGCGGGCACATACTCCCTGTACGGCTTTCCGAAGGCGATGCAATTTTTTACGAGCGTGGAACTCACATGCAGGTGCTGCTGCTCGGCGGGGATATACAGCGTGATGAGCCCCGCATCCAGATCGCGGCTCGCGTAAAAATCGGCGTTCTCGTACTCAAAATCCACCGTGTTGCGGATGCCCCGCACATAGAAGGGCGTCTTCTCTCTTTTGAGAAGATCGACGATGACCCCGTCCCAGCAAAGGACGCGCACCCGCTTCTCCCCCGCAAAGACGGCGGAGATCATCTCCTCCCGCTCCCGCGCGGAGAACATGCACTGCTTCTGCTTGTTTTCCGCCACGGCGATAACGACCTCGTCGAAGAGCGCGAGGCACTTTTTCACCGTGTCCTCATGCCCGACGGTAAAGGGATCGAACGTCCCCGCGAACACACACTTCTTCATATCCCGCTCCTTTCAAACAGGGCGATCTTCGTCCGCCCGTACCTTCTCAGATCGCAGCGTATCCAGCCTGCGGGAGCAGCCTCCTCCCGCTCGCTCTCGTACACGACGACGCCGCCCTCAGCCAAACGATCGTGCCGCGCGATCATCTCCAAGATCTCCGCCGCAACGTCCATCCGATAGGGCGGATCGCAGAAGATGAGATCGAACTGCCCCGCCGCCTGCGCGAGGCAGACGCGGTAATCGAGGTTGGTCACAAGCGCCTCCTCGCGGAGCGCTGCAAGATTTTTGCGCAGGATGGCGAGGTTTTCGCGCGAAATATCGTTGAAGACCGCCTCGCTCGCCCCGCGCGAGAGGCTCTCGAGCCCGAGCGCGCCGCTGCCCGCAAACAGATCGAGCACCCGCGCGCCGACGAGCCGCGGCGCAAGGATCTGAAAGAGCGATTCCTTCACCCTGTCCGGCGTGGGGCGCACCGCGGTGCCCGCAAACTGCGCAAGCACCCTGCCGCGATGTTTTCCTGCAACGATCCTCACTTCTTTTTCTCCGTTACGGAGGCGATCTCCTCGGCGCGGCGGCTCTCCGCCTGCTTGCGCCGCTTCTCGCAATACGCGCCGACGATATAGAACACACCCGTCACGAGAATGGGGAGCAGCAAGGAGAGCAGCGACCATCCGCCCGAGACCGGCGGGTACGCCCAATCGTTCTCGCCCGGGAACTTCAGCCCGCGGTGCCACTGAATGGGAAGGATCGCCCACGCCGCAAACATATCGAGCAGCACCTCCGCCCACGCCCAAGTGGCGCGGAAGATGGCGAGCGTGCCGAAGATAAGCACGGGCAGCCCCACATAAAAGCCGATGAGGAAGCCCTTCCACGGGCGGTATTCCTGCTCGGGGCGGTGATCGCCGCCCGAGGCGATGCCCATGCGCACGTTTTGGCGGTGCAGACAGCCCGTGAGATAGCTATCGAAGTGCAATTTGCCGTAGCTGTAAGCAAGCTGGGCGTTGAACGCCGCGCCCCCCGCAATGCAGAGGCTCCCCAAGACGATCTCGTAAACGGCGACCCCGTCGGAGATCGCCTGCAGCGCGAACGCGAGAAGGCTCATAAAGAGATACATCATGCAGGGCGTGACCGCGCGCAGCAAGCACACCTTCTGAACGCGCAGGAAGCGCCGCCACGCATTGTCCGGTTTGCGCACCTTTTGCTTTTTCGGTCCTTCGTTTAACATGTTTCCTCCATGGGGATCCCCCGTTTTTCTTTTCCTTCCGCGCTTCCACGCACGGGCAAGGCGCCAAGCGAAAAGACGCCCTCCTCCGTGATCACGGCTTGAAGCGGGACATCGTGCTTTCCGTGCGGGAGCTTGTCCGTCCGCTGCGCCGCAAAGCACAGCCCCACCCGCTTTACGGCGGGATGGCTTGCAAAGTACCTATCATAGAATCCGCCGCCATAGCCGAGACGATAGCCCTCGCCGTCTACCGCAAGCAGCGGCGCGATGGCGACGTCGCAGGGAGAATCCTCCCCCTCCGGCGGGGCGGGGATGTTGTATGCGCCCGCCGCGAGCACGCCCGTATAGGGCACGGCTGCCATCTCGCGCCCGCAGATGCGGGGCAGAAAGACGCGCTTCCCCGCCGCAAGCAGCGCCGCGATGATGTGCCGCGTCTCCGCCTCCGTGCCGATCGCATGATAGAGAAAGAACCGCTCCGCCGCCCAATAGGGCGAACGGCAAAGCACCTCCAGCATGCGCGCCTCCGCCTCTTGATTTTTCGCCGCGGCACGCACCTTCCGAAAACAGGCGCGCAGCGTTGCCTTATCGTACATACCGTTTTTCCGCTCCCTTGCCGATGCGCACGAGCACCTCGTATGCCGAAGTCGCGTGCGCACGCGCATACGCCGCCGCGTCCGAGAGAATACACACCCTCCCCGCGAAGGGCTTTTCCCCCGCGCAAACGCAGGCATCCATGCAAAGTTTGCCCTCCGCGCCGATGCCGCCCGCACGGAAAAATCCGTCGCCGTATCCCGCCCGCAGCGTGTAGAGGGAGGGATATGCCCGCGCGGCGGCGGCATACCCGACGCCCCCGCCGTACAGCGTGCCGCAGTGCGAGACGGCGGCATACACCTTCATGGCGGGATGCAGCCGCACCGGGGCGCGCACGCCCTCGGGCAGATAGCCGTAGAGGGAGAGCCCCGCCCGCACGCTGTCGAGCGCGTCTGCGCCGCAGGCGATCCCGCCCGACGCCGCAAGATGGCGCATCGCGAAGGGGAACCGTGCCCGCACCGTGGCGCAGGCGCGGCGGAATGCCGCCTCCTGCGCGGCGCGTGCGGCGCCGTCTTCCGGAAGATACAAGTGGGAAAACACGCCCTCCACCGCAATGCCGCCCGAAGAAGCCAGATCCAAGGCTCTTTCCACCTCGCTCGGGGAAAAGCCGTAGCGGTTCATGCCCGTATTCACGGCGAGGTGGGCGCGCACCCCTCTGCCCGCATGCCGCAGAACGCGCAACACGGGAAAGGAGGAAAGCGTGAGGACGAGCCCGAGCGCACGGGCGCGCATCCCCTCTTCCCGCGTGAGCGGCGGGGTGAGGACGAGCACGTCCTTTCGGATGCCCGCATGCACGAGGCGGGCGCCCTCCTCCACGGTGGAGACGGCAAACATGGCTACCATGTCCGCGAGCGCCTCCGCAACGGCAACGGCACCGTGCCCGTAGGCATCATCCTTGACGACGGCGATGACGGGCGCGCGGGCGATGCGGCGAATGGCGAGAAGATTGCTTTGGATGTTTTTGAGCGAGACGACGGCGAGCGTACTTTGCATACCCTCATCCTATGCGCCCGCCCGCAAAAATGTGGTTACGCCTTATACACGAAGCGGCGGCAGTGCTCGCATTCGACGACGTTCCCCCCCGCGAGCTTCCCCTGCTGCGCGAGCGGAAAGTCCATGCCGCAGATGCACCTGTCCCCCGTGAGGGGCACGAGCACGGGGAAGATCTTCTCCTTGCGCTTTTGCAGATATTTTTCCATGAACTCGGCGGGGATCTCCTTGGCGAGCGCCTTGAGCTTTTTGGCGATCTCGTCCGCCTCGGCGGCGCGGGAATTTTTCAGCTCCTTAAACTTCTTGCTGTACTCCTCGCCCTGTTTTTGCATGGCGATGGTCTGCTTTTTGAGGCGGTCGTACTCCTCCGCCGCCGCGGAAATATCGGCTGTGAGCTTGGTGAGCTCCCCCTTGACGGCGCGCAGCCGCTCCAAAAGCGCCTGTGCGTTCTTCTTGTAGAAGGAGACGTCGCCGCCCTCTTCGCTGACCATCTCGTCGATATCCGCATATTCGGCGATCTGCCGCCCGATCTCCTCGGCGCGTTGGGCAAGGTCATCGCGCAGGCGCCTGAGTTCGACGGCGCGCTTATCCTGCGCATCCAACCGCTCGCGCGCGCTCTCCATAAACTTTTTCGCCTGCGTGAACTTTTTGCGTTCCTCGCTGCCCGCCACCGACTGCTCGATGCCGAGAAGCTCCGCATCCACCTTCTGATACTCCAAAAGTTGCTGTAAAACCGCCATAAGAACTCCTTACATCAGGCGCTCGTCTACAAATACGCTGACGGGCGCCCCCTTGATTTTTTGTTTGAGATTTTCCGCAAAGCGGACAAAGCCGTACACTTCCGCGGCATAGTGCGTGAGCAGAACGGCGTTCATGCCTGCCTCCGCAAGCGCGGCGATGAGATGATGCTTGCCATCCGAAGAGACGACGGTATCTGCGCCGCGGCTCTTTGCAAAGGCGACGGTGCTCTCATCCAGCCCCGCGCCGCAAAAACTTGCAACGCGCCTGACGGGGCGGTCGCCGTACACCGTAACGCGCTCCGTCGCAAAGCGCGCCTTGATGCGCGCCGTAAAGGCGGAAAGCGTCTCTTCGGGCACATCGTACACCCTGCCGTAGCCGCCCTCCGAGAGCGCGTGCATCACCTCGCAGGCGCCGCCGCCCAGCCCGAGCATGAGCTCCTCGTCGATGCCGCCCTGCGCCGCATCGAGGTTGAGGTGGGCGGAGATGACGGAGATCCCCGCCATTGCCGCCTGCAAGACGGGCTCCTCCGCCGTGAACGAGGCGACGGGATAGAAGATGGCGGGATGGTGCGTGACGATGACGTTCGCCCCCGCCCGCTTTGCCTCCTCCACGGCGCGCGCGGAGAGATCGAGCGAGCACAAGACGCCCCGCACCTCGCCGCCGCAATCCAAAATGACGCCGCTGTTATCGTGAAACCCGTACCGTTCGCAGTATTCTTTGCTCAGGCGGAAGGGCGCAAGCGCATCCACCGCCTCATAGACGTTCTTCAACTGCATCGTAAATTTCCTCCAATTCATGCAGGCGGGATAAAAGACCCTCCCGCCGCGTCCCCTCCGCCGCACGCAGCGCGCGGCGCACGGTCGCAACATCCTTGGCAAGCTTTGCAAAAAATGCGGGCGTGGGCGCAAGGAGGTTATCCCGCCCGTAGCGCAGCTCGAACGCGGAATAGCGCGTGCCGCCCTCCCGCGTGCCCGTGATGATATCGTAAAACTTTCCGTCGCGGAAGGTCATATCCCGCCCGATGCCCGCGCCCCGCTCCACAAGGAAGGCGCGCACTTTTTCGCTGTTTTTCATGGGCTGCAAGACGAACTTCTCCGGAAGGCGGGAAAGCCGCGCGAGGATGGAGACGATCTCCGCCCCACCCATGCCCGCGATGAGCACGCAGTCGGGCGGTTCGGGCAGCCCGTCGAGCCCGTCGCAGCAGACGGGAAAGCACCTGCCCGCGGCGATCTCTTCCGCAAGCAGCGTCTCCGCCTTTTTCAGGCAGGCGGCGCTCACGTCGCACGGATAGGCGCGCTCGCACAACCCGCGCCGCAGGGCATATTGCGTGCAGTAGCCGTGATCGCACCCCACGTCCGCAAACACGCGGCAAGCGGGCAGATGGGCGCAGATGACCTCGATGCGCCCCATCAGTCGAGGAAGTCTTTGAGCTTCTTGCTGCGGCTGGGGTGACGGAGCTTTCTGAGCGCCTTCGCCTCGATCTGGCGGATGCGCTCGCGGGTGACGTTGAACTCGCGCCCCACCTCCTCGAGGGTGCGGGGCTTGCCGTCATCGATGCCGTAGCGCAGGCGCAGCACCTTCTCCTCGCGCGGGGTGAGCGTATCCAGAACGCCCAAAAGCTGCTCTTTGAGCATGATGAACGCCACCGAATCGCCGGGCGTCTGCGTCTTGTCGTCTTCGATGAAGTCGCCGAGGTGGGAATCCTCCTCCTCGCCGATGGGCGTTTCGAGCGAGACGGGATCTTGGGCGATCTTTTGGATCTCGCGCACTTTGGCGACTTCCACCCCCATCGCCGCGGCGATCTCTTCCGGCGTGGGCTCGCGCCCGTTCTCCTGCAAGAGCATGCGCGAGACGCGGGTGAGCTTGTTGATGGTCTCTACCATGTGCACGGGGATGCGGATGGTGCGCGCCTGATCGGCGATGGCGCGGGTGATGGACTGACGGATCCACCACGT
>CALVLO010000011.1 GCA_944338265.1 uncultured Clostridia bacterium | reverse complement strand
CTTATCGAACGGGCGGGAAAACACCTTAAAAAATCCGCCCGCCATCGGCTGAAAATACGTCGTCATCCCCGTTTCGGGGTTTTGCGAAGAGAGAATGGAATTGGTAAAAGCGTTATCGTAATAATCGGTATAGCGCTTATCGCCCGTCACGCAAAAGAGCAGACGCGCGAGCTTGAGCATGTTATAGACGTTGCACGTCTCGCAATTGCAGTTGGTGCGCTCGGCATTGAGCGCGCCGTCGGCGCCGAAGTGTTCCCATTCGGAATTTCCGCCCGTCACATAGGTATGCCGCTCCACGACCATGCGGAAAAACGCCTCCGCCACATGGAGATAGCGCGCGGCATCCACCCTCTCGCCGCCGAGCAGCGCGCCGTGCAGACAAACATACCGCCCGAGCGCGCCCAAGATCTTGGGGATGGTCGTATTGGCATGGCGGTCTTTTAAGACGTCCTTCCCCTCCGTAAGGATGCGGTCAAAGAGCGGCTCCTCGTCAAAAACGTGCGCGGCGCGCGCATGCCGCTCGTCTCCCGTGAGCGAAAAGAGCGCGTACATACAATCGTTCATGCCGCCATACTCTACGGAAAGGACGCGGGCGCGCGTCTCCTCGCTCCACCCGAGGGCGCGTTCTGCCACCCAATCGCCGAGCGCACGCGCCACTGCAAGCGCGGGTGCATAATGCGCAAGGGTGCAGCAGTCGATGAGCCCCGCAAGCAGCTTGTGCATCGTATACCACGGCACCCACGCCTGCGTTATGATATTCGTCTTGCCCGCTTCAACATGATCGAACTGCGCCTCGACGCCGCCCTCCCGCGTGCGCGGCGCCGCCCATAAAAAGCCCGCCTTCCCCTTAGAATGCGCCTGGCATTCCGCAAGCCCGTCCACCATGCGCACGAGCTTTGCATGCAGGCGGGCGCGATCTTCCTCGCTCACGCCGCGGTTGGCAACGCCCTGCGCCAGCGCGGAGAGATAGTGCCCCGCCGCGTGCCCCGCGATGAGCATCCCCTCCCATCCGCCATAGCGGACATAGGAAGTTTTAAGCCCCGCATTCTCGTAAAAGCCCGCCAAAAAGCGCCCTTCCTCGAGCGCGAGAAGATAGCGCACCTCTTTGGCGAGCGCGTTTTTGAGATATTCATCCTCGGGAAGGATGCTCCCGAGCGGCAGCGCCGTAAGTTTCAAATTGTTCATACTTCCCCCGATACATACTTCAAGAGCGCCGCGCAGCCCTCCGTCACGTCGTCAAACGTCTCATCGAAATTGCCCGTGTACCACGGATCGGCGATCGCGCGGGGCGCGGCGGTAAAATCGAGGAGCAAACACACCTTTGCCTTGCAATCGCCGAGGATGCGCCGCATGTGACGGGCATTCTCTTCGTCCATGCCGATGATAAAGTCGTAATACGCCCCGTCGGCGCGCGTCAGCAGCCGCGCGCGGTGCGGAACAAGCGGGATGCCCTCCCGCGCAAGCTTTTCCCGCGTGCCGTAGTGCGGCGGATTGCCGAGCTCGTCCGTGTGCGTCGCCGCCGAAGAGATCTCAAACAGATCAGATCCCCCCGCCGCCTTCACCATGTGCGAAAACACGCTCTCCGCCATCGTCGAACGGCAGATATTGCCGTGGCACACAAACAAAATTTTTATCTTTTTCATCCTTTCACCTATCCCCCCGCCGCATTTTGCAAATCCCCCCGCACCCCGATTTTTGGCAAAGTATGGGGCATAAACGCCAAATTATAGCGTGAAATTGTTGCAAAACCTCAAAAAAGCGAGTATAATAAAATTATGAAAATTTTCGCAGAACGTCTCATGGAACTCAGGAAAGAACGAGGCCTTTCGCAAGCGACGGTAGCACGGGATCTGAGCGTAAGTCTGGGAATCATCTGCTATTGGGAAACAAACAAAAGTGACCCGACAGCTTCCAATATTGCCAAGATCGCACGATATTTCAACGTCACGTCCGACTACCTGCTCGGGCTTGCCGAATGACCGCACCCCACAAGCCGCGCAGGCGGCAAGAACAAAAAACGGACTCCGCTAACGGGCGGAGTTCTTTTCTTTTTGCAAAAATTCCCGCTCCTCGGCGCCGAGATACTCCTCGATCCCATCAAGGCGGCTAAGCGCCCGCGCGGCTTCCTCCTCTTCCCCGTGCGCCTTGGCAAAGCGGTAGCGCAGATACAAGAGCGCCGCAAAGGCGGGCAAGTCCTCCCGCACGACGGGCGCCTCAAAGAGGAGCGCGCGCGGCACGTCGGCATAGCTCCCCTTGTGCAGGATGCCCTGTGCGATGAGCACGCGGAGCATGACGTCCGTCTCCGCATCCCCCTTTACGATCCCAAAAAGCACGCCGCCATCCGTCCGCCCGCCGTCGCAGTACGCGGGAAGCAGCGCGGTGACGGCATCGTAAAAGGAGAGCGGCATAAAGCAGCTGAAAAAGAAGACCGCGGGGCTATACGGAAAGATTGCATACAACACGAGCACAGCGATGGCGTAAAACGCATTGAAAAGCGCGCCGCCGAGCGCCATACAAAAGAGCCGCGCCTGCATATGCGCCCCGCCGCGCGGCACAACGGCGGTCTCCCCCGCCGTCCCCACGCGGAAGCGGTAGCGAACGCCGCCTTTGCCGCACTCAAACCGCCCGACGCGGACGACGGGGAACTTCATCCCCGCGCACAGACCAAATGCGACGTGCCCCAGCTCATGCACCAAAATATCGGGCGGAAGAAGCACAAAGCAGACCGCCGCAGCTGCCGCCAACCCGCAGCACAGGGGAAATTGCGCCCGCACGGAAAATGCCGCACGCAGCCCAAGCCCCAAACAGACAGCCGTGCCGAGCACGGCGAAAATCAGCAAGATGTTGCAGATCAAATCGTATGTTCCGCGGCGGATCATACAAGCCCCCTGTAACGCAGATATCCCTCCAAATTATCGGCTTCCGAGAAGGTGACCTCCTCCGCGCCGAGCACGCGCATCACCTCGGCGAGCAAAACGGCGCCGCCGTCGATCACGTCGGCACGCGCCTGCTCCATCCCCGCAAGCGCAAGGCGCTCCTCCAAAGAGAGCGAACACAGCAGCGCCGCCTCCCCTTCCACCCACGCGCGGGAGAGGCGCGTCCCGCCGATCTTCCCCTGCGCAAACGGCTTTTGCAAGAAGAGGCAGGCAAGTGCGCTCGCCGTACCGCTCACCGCCGTCACGGGGAGATGCGCGCCCTGCCCGTGCAGAGGCACTGCGGCAGAACGGGCAAATGCTTCGAGCGCTTCCCGCCCGCGGCACGCCTCCCTGAGGCGCACCACCCCGACGGGGAGGCTCACGGCAAATTGCTTTTTGCCCGCGCGCTGCACATACACCTCCGTGCTCGCGCCGCCGATATCCACCATCACGCCGTCCCGCGTGCCCAATGCACCCAACGCGCCGAGAAGCGCCTCCGTCTCGCCGGAGACGACGTCGATCTCCGCGCCGCAGAGCGAGCGGACGCGCGCGCAAAATTCCGCGCCGTTTTCCGCCGAGCGGACGGCGGCAGTCGCAAAGGCAAAGGTGCGCCGCGCCCCGGCGGCTTCCGTCCCCTTCCGCCAGAACGCGGCAACGGCTTGCGCCGTGCGCGCCATCGGCTCCTCGCAGAGCACACCGCCCTGCATCCCGGCGGCAAGGCGGGTGGTAAAAAGCTTTTTATACAAAGTACCGTCCGCCCAAAGCATCAGGCGAACGGAGTTAGAGCCAATATCGATGACTGCGTACTTCATAGCTTATTTTTGAGAGGGCGTCTGCCAGCCCTGCCCGAGCGCAAGGTAGTAAAGCCCAAGCTCGCTCTCGTAAAAAGCGAGATCATCCTGCCCTTCCTTTAAGAGCTCTTCGTACTTTGCGATCTCCCGATCGAGGTTCCTGCTCTGCGCATTGGCAACGCCGATCTGCACGAACTGCACAATGAGGATAACGACGAGAAATACAACGAGAAGAACGCCCGCAACGGTCGCCCCCGCTGCAAGTTTTTTCATCTTTTCTTCGGTAATGCCCTCTTTCCTTCCGGACATATCTTTGGTTCCTTTTCTTGTTTCTTGATGGTATTATACAACTTTTTTGCGAAAAAGGCAACGATTTTATGCAAACTTTTCCGATAGAGCGCAAATCCCGCCAAAATACCGCCCGCCATATAGAGGCGGAAGGGCAAAAATCCCATCGCAACGCCGAGCGCGAGAAAGCCCGCCGCAAAGGCAAGGCAAAAGAGAAGATCGAGCGCATAGCGCACCCACCGCAGCGCCCGCAGAGGGCGCGGCGCGCGCAAAAGCGAGAGAAGCCCGTACCCCGCGCCCCCCGCCATCCCCGCGAGCACACATATGCAGAAAATATAAAACGCGCTCAACGGAAGAGCCGCCCCACCTTTCCGCCCGCCGCAAGAAAACGGATGCTCTCCACAATGCCGCTCGCCGCAAAGTTGCCGCTCCCCTCCGAAAAGACAAGCACTTTGAGCTTGCTCCCCTCGATGCGGACATGTTTTCCGCTCACGATAAGGCGGATGGCGCGGTCGGAGAACGCCTCCACCTTCTCCACGCCCGTGAAGGTGAGCTTTGCCTGATTTTCCAAAGTGAGCATGCTGTTCCTATCCGTCTGCATGCTATACTCTATGCCGCAAGGGCGCAAAAAATCCCGCCACAGCGGGCGGGAATGTATATTATGTCAGACATAATACCATGCAAACTACTGTAATTTTGCTTTTGCACGGGCTTTGGCACGCAATTCGCTATCCAAAATGCGCTTGCGGATGCGCACATTGAGGGGCGTCACTTCCAAAAGCTCGTCGTCGCCGATATATTCGAGCGACTCCTCGAGGCTGAGCTTTTTGGGCGGGATGAGGCGGAGCGCATCATCCGAAGAAGAGGACCGCGTATTCGTAAGGTGCTTCGTCTTGCAGACGTTGACGTTGATATCCTCATCCTTGGGTGAGCATCCGACGACCATCCCTTCATAGACGGGCGTGCCGGGCGTAATGAAGAGCGTTCCCCTCCCCTGCGCGTTGAAGAGCCCGTAAGTGACCGCCTCGCCCGTCTCGAACGCGACGAGCGAACCCGTGCTGCGGCGGCTGATCTCGCCCTTATAGGGCTGGTACTCAAAGAAGACGGAGCTCATCACCCCTTCGCCCTTGGTATCCGTCAAAAATTCGCTCTTGTAGCCGAAGAGCCCGCGGGCAGGCACCAAAAATTCAAGGCGCATGCGGGAGCCCATCGCGTGCATGTGCAGAAGTTCGCCCTTGCGCTCGCCCATACTCTGGAAGATGGGTCCCGTGTTATCTTCGGGCACGTCCACGATAAGCCGCTCCACAGGCTCGTACTTTTCGCCGTCCACCTCATGGTAGAGCACCTTGGGCGCGCTCACCTGAAATTCGTACCCTTCGCGGCGCATCGTCTCGATGAGGATGGAGAGGTGCATCTCGCCCCGCCCGCTCACGCGGAAGGCATCTGCCGAGTCTGTATCCTCCACACGCAGGGAGACGTCGCGCAGCAGTTCGCGGTAAAGCCTGTCGCGCAAATGCCGCGTGGTGACAAATTTCCCCTCCTTCCCCGCAAAGGGAGAATCGTTGACGGAGAAGATCATCTCCACCGTCGGATCGGAGATCTTAACGAAGGCGACGGGCTCGCGGCAGTCGGCGGCGCAAACGGTATCGCCGATATTGATCTTTTCAAGCCCCGAGAAGCAGACGATATCGCCCGCCTTGGCGCTCTCGCAGGCAACGCGGTTGAGCCCTTCAATCTCGTAGAGATTGACGATCTTCCCGCGCAGCGAAACTTCGGGGTGATTGTAGTTGCACACGACGACGTCGGCATTGGGTTTCGCAACGCCGCGCTCCACCCGCCCGATGCCGATGCGCCCGACATAGTCGTTATAATCGATGGAGGAAACGAGGAGCTGCAGTGCCCCCGTCTCGTCCATTTCGAGGGGCGGAAAGTGCGAAAGGATGGTATCGAAGAGCGGCACGAGATCGCTCCCCTTTTCGTCGGGATCGAGCGAAGAAGTGCCGTCCCGCCCCGAACAGAACACGAACGGGCTCTCGAGCTGATCGTCGGAGGCATCGAGATCCATCAAAAGTTCCAAAACTTCGTCGATGACCTCCTTCACGCGCGCATCGGGACGGTCGACTTTGTTGACGACGATCACGAGCTTTAAGCCCATCTCGAGCGCCTTCTGCGTGACAAACCGCGTCTGCGGCATGGGACCCTCCGCCGCATCCACCAAGATGAGCACGCCCGAGACCATCTTCAAAACGCGCTCCACCTCACCGGAAAAGTCGGCATGCCCCGGGGTATCGACGATATTGATCTTCACTCCCTTATAGTGGATGGACGTATTCTTTGCCAAAATGGTGATGCCGCGCTCCCGTTCAAGGGTGCCCGAGTCCATCACGCGCTCTTCCACAACCTGATTTTCGCGGAACGTGCCGCCCTGTTTGAGCATCTGATCGACCAAGGTCGTCTTCCCGTGATCGACGTGCGCAATGATCGCAATATTTCTTAAATCTTCTCTTACCATAGAAACCTCTTTTTCCAAAGTGGTATTGTAATACATTTCGGCGAGATAGGCAAGAAAAAAACGCCCTTTCGCGCGAAAAAAATTGCCCCGAAGGGCAAATTCAGTAGGCTTTCGGCGCCAAATTGCGATAAGTGCGGAAGGTGAGCGTATAGCCGTTATCTTCCACGGGCGCGCTCTCGGCGGCAAGCACAAAGTTTTCGTCCGCATCGAGATCGGGCACAAAGGTATCCGCCCCGCCCACGGCGTCCACGCGGGTGACGAGCACCTCGGTACAATAGGGAATGAGCAGGCGGTACACGCTCGCCCCGCCGATGACGAACACGTCGTCCGCGGGGTACTTTTTTACCTCGCGGAAGAGCTCTTCGGGGGAATGGACGACGATGACGTCCTCCTCCACATCGTCGGGGCAGAGCACGATGTTCGTGCGGTTTTTGAGCGGCTTGCCCCCGGGGAAGGAGAGCAGCGTATTCAACCCCATCACAACGACCTTGCCCTTCGTCGTCTCGCGGAAAAACTTCATATCCTGCGGGATGGAGAACATGAGCCCGTTGCCGCGCCCGATGCCCCACTCCCTGTCTGCATGAAAGATCGCCCTCATACCGCCACCGGGATCTTCGCCGCAAGCGGCGTAAACTGATAATCTTCGAGGCGGAAGCTATCCACCGTAAAGTCGTAAAAGTTTTTGATGCTCTCATCCACGATCAGCTTGGGCGCGGGCTTTACGGGATTTTTTAAGATCTCTTCGACGATGGGCAGGTGCCTGTCGTAGAGATGGGCGTCGGCAATAACGTGCACGAGCTCGCCCGCCTTGAGCCCGCTCACCTGCGCGATCATGATGAGGAGCACCGCATACTGCACCACATTCCAATTGTTTGCCGTAAGCATATCGTTGGAGCGCTGGTTGAGGATGGCGTTGAGCGTATCTCCCGAGACGTTGAACGTCATCGAATAGGCGCAGGGATAGAGGTGCATCTCGTGCAGGTCTTCAAAGTTATAGAGGTTTGTCATGATGCGCCGCGAGGCGGGATTGTGTTTGAGGTCGTACAGCACGCGGTCCACCTGATCGAACTCCCCTTCCTTATAAACGGACTTTTTGGCGAGCTGATAGCCGTATGCCTTGCCGATGGACCCCGTCTCATCCGCCCAGCTATCCCAAATGTGCGAGTTGAGATCGTGCACGTTGTTGCTCTTTTTCTGCCAGATCCACAAGATCTCGTCGATGCAGGACTTAAACGCCGTGCGGCGGATGGTGAGGATGGGAAACTCCTCCTGCAAGTTATAGCGGTTGACGATGCCGAACTTTTTTACGGTGTGCGCGGGCGCGCCGTCCTCCCAGCGGGGGCGGACCTGCGCCTCGGTATCCCACACGCCGTTTTGCATGATCTCTTTACAGTTTGCAATAAAGATCTCGTCTGCTCTGCTCACGGTATCACCTCCTGTTGCGCGCTTCCGCAATGCGGGCGCGCGTTCTCTCTTCGCCGAAGATGTGCATGATCGACCAGAGATCGGGCGAGTTTGCCCTGCCCGTCACTGCAATGCGCAGCACTTCGGCAACGTCGGCAACGCTCCCCTTGTACGCCGAAGGGTCGGCTTTGTAGTCGCGCATCTCGGCGGCAAACCCCAAAGAGGCGGCAACCGCCTTCACCTTGGAAAACCACGTCTGCGAATCGTCCGCGGCGGAATAGGTCGCCAAAAAACCATCTAAAACTGCGTCCCGCACGGCGTTATCGACGCGGTAGGCATCCTTTTGCACATACCCGCCGAAGAAGTAGCCGATCTCGGCAAGCGCCTGTTTGGCGGTCACAAAGTCCTTGCGGCGCTTTTTGCCGCCCACCCCCATACAGAGGGAGAGCACCTGTAAAAGATACGCCTCGTCCGCAAAATACGCCTGCTCCTTTTGCGCCCCGAAGGCAAACGCCCACTCCTTCAAAAAGGCGAGCATCTCCTCGGGAGAGCGCGCGGAGAGCTCCTCTTTGGAAATATCGTTGAGCTTATCGAGGTCGAACAACGCGCCGCTCTTGCTCATCTTGGAGAGGCGGAACGGGAACTCCTCCGGCTTCTTTTCGGGGAACTTCCTGTGCCATTCCTCAAAATCGGAATTGAGCAAGGTCAGCATATACACCTTGACGGCGTAGGGATGGTAGCCCTCCTGCCGATAGAAGGAGAGCGAGAGCTCGGGGTCCTTGCGCTTGGAGAGTTTGCGCTTGGAGCCGCCGTCCATCTTCATGAGCGAGCAGTTGTGCCCGTATTTGGGGCGGGGGAAGCCAAGCACGTCAAAGAGCTCCAGGTGGATAGGAAGCGATGCGAGCCACTCCTCGCCGCGGATGACGAGCGTGGTGCGCATGAGATGATCGTCGACGGCGTGCGCGAAGTGATAGGTCGGGATGCCGTCCGATTTTAAGATGACGACGTCCTGATCGTTCTCGGGCACGGTGACCTCCCCCTTGATCTCGTCGCGGAAGGTGTGCTTGCGGGAGGCATCCCCCATCGAGCGCAGGCGGATGACGAACGGCTTGCCCGCATCGAGCGCGGCGAAGATCTCCTGTTCGGAGAGATCGCGGCACTTGGCGTATGCGCCGTAATAGCCCGTGACCTGCTTTTGCTTCATCTGCTCATCGCGGAGGGCGGAAAGCTCCTCCTCCGTGCAAAAGCATGGATAGGCGCGCCCCCTTCTGATCAGATCTTTGGCATAGGCGCGGTAGATCTCGGCGCGCTGCCGCTGATACCACGGCGCATATGTCTCGTCGCCGCCGATCTCCGCCCCTTCATCGAAGCGGATATCAAAGTATTTGAGTGCGGCGATCACCGCCTCCACGGCGCCTTCCACCTTGCGCTTTAAGTCGGTATCTTCGATCCGCAGATACAGCTTTCCGCCGCTCTGATGCGCGATGCGCTCGTTGGCGATGGCAACGAACAAATTGCCGAGGTGAATGAACCCCGTAGGCGACGGCGCAAGGCGCGTCACTTGTGCGCCCACGGGCAAATCCCGCAGCGGGTAGCGTTTTTCAAACGTTTCGAGGGAGGGATACTCCCCGGGGATGAGGCGTTCTGCAAGTAAATTCAAGTCCATACTCTTCCTCTATTCGGCAAGCAGCCGAAGCGTTTCGGGCGCGATCTCCGCAAGCCCGTTTTCCACATCGTGAACGAGCGCGACGGCGCGCTCCAAAAGCGGCGTCGCAACGCCGGCTTTCTTCCCCGCCCGCACGGCGGCGCCCGCAACAAAGTCCACATCGCACCGCTTGCCCGCCTGAATATCGCGCAGCATGCCCGAGTGCGTCTCGCGGTACGCCTTCATCGCGGCGGGCAGCAACAATTTTGCAAACCGACCGCCAAAGACCTTAACAAGATCGTGCCCATTGATGGGGAGTTTTTTGCACCCGTAAGCCTTTGCGACGGCGATCACCTCGCGGATGAGCGCCAACGAGAGCGCCCTGTCGCGCTTGGCGAGCTCGTAAAAGGTGCATCCTGAGAGCGCGGAGAGCGTGGAAAAGGATGCGTTCACCGCAAGTTTCGCAAAGCGAAGTTCGGTAAGATCGCCGAGCGTGAGCGTGCCCGCATGCGCAAAGATGGGCGCGAGCTCTTCGAGCCGCGTCCCCCTTCCGTAGGCGCCGAGCGCGAGCTGAAAGCCCGTTGCGCTCGTCACGCGCACCACGCCGGGGCGGAGGATCTCCGCACCCCACGAGAGCGTACAGCCATAGACGCGGTCCGCGCCGAACACCTTGGCGATCTCCTCCTCCGGAAGCCCGTTCTGCACGGTGACGATGGCGCCGTCCTCCTTCAAAAAAGGCTTCAAAAAATGCGTTGCGGCATGGTTTTCGCGCTGTTTGACGGCGAGAATGACGAGATCGTACTGCCCTGTCATCTCGGAAGGGAGTTTGGCGCGCACCTTTGCGCGCCTGCTGACCGCCCCTTCGACGATTGCGCCTTCGCGGTTCAAAGCTTCTGCATGCGCCGCGTTGTGTGTAACAAATTCAAGGGACATTTCGTCCAACAAAACGCCGAGCGACGTACCCATCGCGCCCGCGCCGTAAATACAAATCCTCATATTTGAAATCCTGCCGCGGCGGCGATCGCCGCCACGGTCTCATCGATGGTCTGCCCGTCGCAGTGCACGGTGACGTCGGCATACCGCTCATAGAGCGGGACGCGCTCACGATAGAGCGCCTCCAACGTGTTTACAGTGCCGCGCATCACGACGCCCCGCCTTTCAAGGCTGGGGATCCTGCGCGCGACCTCCTCTTGACTGAGTTCGAGATAGATGACGGTGCCGAGCTTTTTCAGATGCTCCATCGCCCGCGGCAGGTAGCACACGCTCCCGCCCGTGGCAATGACGCAGCGCATGGCTGCGATCCCCGCGTTCACACGCTCCTCAATGGCGAGAAAGCCCTCTGCCCCCTCCCGTTCGATGATCTCGGAAAGGAGCGCCCCCTGTTCACCCTGTATGATAAGGTCGGTATCAATAAACCCGTACCCGATGCGCTTTGCGAGCAGCACGCCTGCCGTACTTTTTCCCGAAGAAGGCATGCCGATGAGAATGAGATCCTCCATGCGTTTTATTATAGCGTATTTCCGCGCGGATGTCAATGGCAGATACCCAATTCTATCCCGCATATAACAATTTTTTACAGCGCGGCGGCAAAAGTTTTTTGCAAAACACGGCAAAATAAGTTGTGTTTTGCGGGCGGATATGGTATACTGTTTTTCGACTTCAACAAAATAAGGAACGAACATGAATTTACTCGTTGTAGACAGCAACATTTTCCGTTCGGAAACGCTCGAAACGGTTTACTACGTCATCAACTACACGCTGATCGCCCTCATGGCGATTGCGGCGCTCGCAGCCATCGTCCTCGTCATGCTCCAACCCGGCAACTCGCAGGGCATCGATGCGCTTGGCGGCTCCAGCGAGACCTTCTACGGCAAGAACAAGGGCCGCTCGCTCGAGTCCAAGCTCAAAATGTGGACGATCATCTGCCTTGCGGTGCTCGCCGTCCTCGCGATCATCTTCTTCATCCTTCAGATCGATGCGATCTGGGGCAATCCGCATGCTTGAAGCAATCGAACAACACAAAAAACGGGCGCGCATCGGCAGCCCGTTTTCTACTATCTGACTTTTGGGACATTTGAAGAACAGACTTATGAACAACGCATCACGATCCCTGCTCGAAAAAATCCAAGACGGCTCTTTTGCCCTGCTCACCGCCGAAGAGATCGCCAAAAAACTCCGCCTTAAAGGCAAAGCCGCCATGGGTGTGCGCGATATCCTCGCCGCACTCTGCCGCGAGGGCGAACTCTTATGCGATCTGCGCGGCCGCTACGGGACCGCCCGCCAATTCGGCGCGGCGGAGGGCACCATCTCCGGCAACGAGCGCGGCTTTGGCTTTTTCGTATCAGACGATCCCGCCGCGGACGATCTCTTTATCCCCCACCGCGCCCTCAAAGGCGCCTACCACGGCGACAGGGTGCTCGCCTTCCGCAAGGGCGGACGCGCGGGCGACGAGGGCGAAGTGCTCGCCGTCTTGCAGCGCGGCTGCACGCAGATCGTCGGGCTCTTCCGCCGTGAACGCAGCGGCGGCTTCGTCCACCCGGATGATCGCAAATTTTCCACCGACGTCTTTATCCCGAGCTACCGCTGCAAGGGCGCCGCAAGCGGGACGAAGGTCGTTGTGAACATCTACAACTTCGAGGGCAACTCCCCCAAGGGCGAAATCGTGGAAGTTTTAGGCGAGGGCGGCGACTTCTTTGTGGAAGAGCGCGCCATCATTCGCTCGCACAGCTTAAAGGAGAGCTTCCCCGAAGAGGTGCTTTCCGAGGCGGAAAAACAGGCAAAGCGCTCCCCCCTCGATGATCTTACGGGGCGCATCGACCTCAGAGACGAGCTCATCATCACCGTGGACGGCGAAGACACGCGCGATATCGACGACGCCATCTCCATCCGCAAAGAAAAGGGAAAATACTTCCTCGGCGTGCACATTGCCGATGTTTCGCACTACGTCAAATGGAGGAGCGTGCTCGATCTGGAAGCCTTCTCCCGCGGGACGAGCGTCTACTTTCCAGACCGCGTCATCCCCATGCTCCCCACGGCGCTCTCCAACGATATCTGCTCGCTCAACGAGGGCGTGCCCCGCCTCACCCTCTCCTGTTTTATGACGGTGGACGGGCACGGCAGGGTACTCGAACGCAGCGTGGCACCCTCCGTCATCTGCTCGCGCCACCGCATGACGTATACCGATGTGACCGCCATCTCCGAAGGCGACCGCGCCACGCGGGAAAAATACCCCGATCTCATCGAATTTGTGGAGACGGCGGTGGAACTTACCAAGATCTTGCAGCGCGCGCGGGAGAGCCGCGGCGGCGTCGCCCTCGACGTGAAAGAGGCAAAGATCTTATACGAAGACGGCAAGATCTCCATCCCCGACTATAAGCGCACCGTCTCGCACGAAATGATCGAGCAATTCATGGTGCTCGCCAACGAGAGTGTGGCGACCATCATGACGGAGAAAAAAATGCCCTTTGTATACCGCGTGCACGAGCGCCCGAACGAGGAAAAGGCGGCGGACTTCCGCACCTTTTTGACCGAAGCGGGCGTGCACGTCAAATTCGATCCCGCAAACGTGAGCCCCGCGGACTATCAGGATCTCCTGCGTTCGCTGGAAACCTCGCCCCTCTACGCGCTCGTCAACCGCGTGATGCTCCGCTCCATGATGAAGGCGGTGTACTCTCCCGAAAATGTGGGGCACTTCGGGCTCGCGTCCGATTGTTACTGCCACTTCACCTCCCCCATCCGCCGCTATCCCGACCTGTGCATCCACCGCATCATCAAGGAGAGCATCCTCTCCCCCGAAAAGACGCGGGAAAAGTACAAGAAGTTTGTGGTGGAAGCCTCCACGCAGTCTTCCGCACGCGAGCGGAGCGCCGCAGAGGCGGAGCGCGACGTCGACGCCCTCTACACTGTGGCGTACATGCAGGATAAGATCGGAGAGGAATACGATGCCGTCATCTCGGGCGTCACTTCCTTCGGCGTGTTCGTCGAACTCGCCAACACCGTGGAAGGGCTCATCCCCCTCGAGACGCTCCCCGACGACAGCTATGAATTTATCGAAACGCGCTTTTTGCTGCGCGGCACCAAAAACAGCTTTCACCTCGGCGAGCGGCTGCATGTGAAGGTCTCGGGCGTCGATTGGGGCACCCGCCGCGTCCACTTTCTGTTTTTGGAAAAATGCAGGGCTCTTTGAGCCAAAGGCAGACCTTGGCTGACTATGGCAGAAAAAATCATCGCACTCAACAAATCCGCTTCCTTTGAATACTTCATCGAGGAGCGCTATGAGGCAGGCATCGTGCTCGAGGGCGCGGAAGTCAAATCCATCCGCGAAGGGCGCGCTTCCCTTGCGGAGAGCTTCTGCGAACTGCGCGGGGGCGAGATCTTCCTCAAAAACATGCACATTGCCCTGTACGATAAGAGCGGCGCATTTTCCACGCGCGATTCGCGGCGGGAGAGAAAGCTGCTGCTCAACCGGCAGGAGATCGATAAGATCGCAGGCAAGGTAAACGAACGCGGCTATACGCTCGTCCCCCTCAAACTGTATTTTAAGGATGCGCTCATCAAGGCAGAAGTCGCACTGTGCAAGGGCAAGCACACCTACGATAAGCGAAAGGCGCTCGCCGAGCGCGATCAAAAGCGCGCCTTGGACCGCGCACTCAAAGAAATGACGCAAAAATAATAAGAGGTGACAGATATGAAAGACGAAAACTGCAAGATCGATACCCTCTGCGTGCAGGCAGGCTGGGACCCGCAGACGGGCGAGAGCCGAATCCCCCCCATCGTGCAGAGCACGACCTTCTTTTACGGAAATTCGCAGGTCATGGCGGATCTGTTCGATCTGAAGCGGGAAGGCTTCTTTTACTCCCGCCTCGCCAACCCCACCGTGGACGTGCTCGAAAAAAAGGTCGCCGCGCTCGAGGGCGGCGTGTGCGGCATCGGCTGCGCCTCGGGCATGTCTGCCATTCTCCTTACGGCGATGACGCTGTGCGAGGCGGGCGACAACATTGTGACCGCGGGCGAGATCTACGGCGGCACCTTCAACCTCTTTTCGACGACGCTGAAAAAGTTCGGCATCGAGGCGCGCTTCTTTGATGCCGACGCGCCCGCAAGCAAGATCGAACCGCTCATCGACGAAAGGACGAAATTCGTATTTGCAGAGACCGTCTCCAACCCGACCATCGTCGTCTTGGACTTCGGTAAGCTTGCCGCCATCTGCAAAAAGCACGGCGTGCTCTTTATCGTCGATAACACGCTCGCGACCCCCATCCTCTGCCGCCCGCTCACGCTGGGGGCGGATATCGTGATCCACTCGACGAGCAAGTACATGGACGGGCACGCCGCGGCGCTCGGCGGCATGATCGTGGACGGCGGCAAATTTGCCTTTAAGGGAAACAAGCGCTACCCCGCCTTCAACACGCCGGACGAGAGCTATCACGGGCTCGTATATGCAGAGACGGCTGCCCCCTTCGGCGTAAAGTGCCGCGCACAGATGATGCGGGATACGGGCGCCATCATGAGCCCCGAAAACGCCTTTTTGACCATTCTCGGGAGCGACACATTGGCGCTTCGGATGGAGCGCCACTCCCGCAATGCGGAGAAGATCGCCGCGCATCTTGCAACCCATCCCAAAATCGAGTGGGTGCGCTATGCGGCGCTCCCCTCCGATCCTCACCACGCCTTGGCGCAAAAATATCTGCCCAAGGGCACGGGCGGCATGATGAGCTTCGGCATCCGCGGCGACGTAAAAGCCTGCGCGCGCTTTATGGAGAGCTTGCAGATCGCCACGCAGGAGACGCACGTCGCAGACGTAAGAAGCTGCGTGCTGCACCCCGCTTCCACGACGCACCGCCAACTCACCGAAGAGCAGCTTCAGAAGGCGGGCATCGCGCCCAATTTGGTGCGCCTCTCCGTCGGGATCGAGGATGCGGACGACCTCATCGCCGATCTCGACCGCGCACTCCAAGCCGTATAACGCGAACAAAAGAATTTTTACAAGTGAGGGTACGCTATGCCCATCGTCATCGATAAAAACATCCCCGCCTATTCCGTCCTCAACAACGAGCGCATCTTCGTGATGGACAGCGAGCGCGCGACTTCGCAGGATATCCGCCCCATCGAGATCGCCATCCTCAACCTCATGCCCACGAAGATCGAGACGGAGACGCAATTCATGCGCCTTCTCTCCAACTCGCCGCTGCAAGTCAACGTCACGCTCATCCACACCGAGAGCTACCGCTCCAAAAATACCGAGGCGGCTTACCTCGAGCGCTTCTATCAGCCCTTTGAGAAGGTCAAAAACAAGCACTTCGACGGCATGATCGTAACAGGCGCCCCCGTGGAGGACATGGAGTTTCAAGATGTCGCCTATTGGGATGAACTCACAAAGCTCTTCGATTGGACGACGACGAACGTCACCTCCACCATCTTTATCTGCTGGGGGGCGATGGCGGCGCTCTATCACTTCTACGGCATCAAAAAATATCCCCTCCCGCGCAAGCTCTTCGGCGTATTTGCCCACAAAAAAATTCATTTCGATACGCCCGATCCCCTGATGCGCGGCATCTCGGATGAATTTCACGTCTGCCACTCCCGCCACTCGACGGTGCGCGAAGCGGACGTGCGCAGGGAAAAGCGCCTCAAGATCTTGGCGACCTCCCACCGCGCGGGCGTCTCCATCATAAGTGCGCTCGACGGACGGCAGATCTTCGTCCTCGGGCATATGGAATACGACCGCGACACCCTCAAAAAGGAATACGAGCGCGACAAAGCCAAAGGGCTGCCCATCGATCCCCCCTTCTGCTATTTTGCGGACAAAACGGGCGAAAAGATCAATATGAATTGGTCTTCCACGGCAAACCTTTTTTACAACAATTGGCTCAATTTCGTCTATCAGACGACGCCCTACAAATTCGAAAATACGCTGTAAGCGCTTATGGATCGACTCGAAAAGACCGCGCCCCTGCTCTTTCGCAGGGGCGCGGTTTTGGTACTCCCGGCGGGAATTGTAAGGAGCGCAGCGACGGAATAGCGATTGTTCGCCGTAGGCGCAATCGCGTCACGTTATTTCGCCGATCCCGGCGGGAGTACAAAAGAGACAGGGTATGCGTTTTAGCATACCCTGCGAAAATGGTACTCCCGGCGGGAATTGAACCCACAACGGCCCCTTAGGAGGGGGCTGTTATATCCATTTAACTACGGAAGCTTTTATGTTCTCTTCCCGCGGCGGGAATACTTCGGCGCTCCGCGCCTCGTGCCGTTGCTTCGCAACGGGGTGCACCCACAACGGCTCCCTTAGGTGGGGGCTGTTATATCCATTTAACTACGGAAGCTTTTATCTTCTCTTCCCGCGGCGGGAATACTTCGGCGCTCCGCGCCTCGTGCCGTTGCTTCGCAACGGGGTGCACCCACAACGG
>CALVLO010000010.1 GCA_944338265.1 uncultured Clostridia bacterium | reverse complement strand
GAGAAAGTCTTGCTTGCAATAGAATTTCGACGAAGTGGCGCACGAGCGCCCCGCGCGAAGTACCGCAGGCGGCACACTACCTCGGTGCCGCCAAGACGTGGATTGCCGTAGGCAAGACGGAGGGGTTGTTATACCGCGTTCCCGTACCACTTCTTGCCTCCCTCTAAGAGGGAGGTGTCTGCGCGGCATCACCGCGCAGACGGTAGGAGTGGGAACCGCTCGGCGCATCGAGCTGTTCTCAATTCGCCCCCCTTAACACTCCGCATAAGTTTTAAGGGGGGAAGGTGCCGCGTCGCGACAGCAGGGGGGATTTCCTTTCACACTTGTAGAGAATATCGCCGTAAGAAAAAAGGCGTTAAAGTCTTTTTGATTCCCCCCAAATCCCCCCTTAAAGCGGCGCAGCCGCGTTAAGGGGGGCAGGCATGGCACGAGGCGGGAAACTGCATTCAGAAGCCTGTCATGCGGCACAGGAGCCGCAGGAGGGCATAACACTTGTTTTAAGTGAAAATCCCGCATGGCAGGGGCGTTGGCATCCTCAAAGCAAAACCCCCATCGGCGATCCGATGGGGGTTTGTGTTACTCTGCTTTGAAGGGAAGGAGCGCTGCGACGCGGGCGCGCTTGATGGCTTTTGCAAGCTCGCGCTGGTGCTTTGCGCAGGTGCCCGTCATGCGGCGGGGGAGGATCTTACCGCCCTCGCTGATGAACTTTCTCAGCTTGTTGGTCTCCTTATAATCGATCGTGCTCTTCTCCTGGCAGAAGAGGCAGACCTTCTTATAATTTTGTCTCTTGTAGTTTTTCTTGGCGGGGCGCTCGCGCACTTCGCTTCTCTCGCGGGCGGGAGCTGCCTCGGGAGCTGCGGCTTCCGCGGGGGCAGCCTGCTCCGTGACGACTTCGTTCTCTTCCATGATTTTTACTCCTTAACGGTTTTGATGACCCTTTGCTCAGAAGGGGATATCCCCGTCGTCGTCAAAGGCTTCGAGCGCGGGCTTCTTTTTGGGAGCCGCGCTCCGCTCGCTGTTTGCGGGTGCTTCGTAGAAATCGCCGCCGCCTTCCGAGGCGCTCTTGGGCGTCAAAAATTCCACGTCCTGCGCGACAACATCTACCGACGTGCGGCGCACGCCGTCGTTGCCCTCGTATTGGCGGATCTGCAAGTCGCCGTACACGGCGATCTTGTGCCCCTTCTTGGTGTAGCGGGCGACCGTTTCGCCCAAGCGCCGCCAAGCAGTGACGTTGTAAAAATCCGTCTGGCGCTCTTCGCCGCCCGCATAGCGGTTGACCGCCACGCCGAAGCGGCAGAGCGGCACCCCGCTCGGGGTCTCCGTGAGCTCGGGATCGCGCGTAAGATTTCCGATCAGCATTACTTTCGTCATGTTACTTTTCCTCTGCTTTTGTGATCATGCGGCGCAGGACAACGTCTGAAATGCCGGCAATGCGGTCAAGTTCGCGGACCGTCTCGCCGTTTGCACGGAACGTCATGAGCGCGTAGAAGGCATCCGTCTTGAAAGCGATGGGGTACTGCGTCTTCTTGACGCCCCACTTGTCGGTCGCCTCAACGGCGCCGCCCATTGCGGTGACGATATCGGCGTACTTTTTGAGTTCCGCCTCTCTCGCCTCGTCCTCCATGTCGCTCCGGAGCAGGATGAGCATCTCGTACTTCTGCATAATTTTTCACCTCCCGGTCTGAATCGGCATACCGCGCGGGTATGCAAGGCTGTTTGGCGCTGTGATGCGCCTGTTCATATTGTACAATAAAACGGCGTGCAAGTCAACGTTTTTTGGCTTGCGCGCCGCATGATTTTTTGCTTTTTTAGCCGCCCGATGCGCCCGCCTTTCCAACGAGCTCCACCATGTATCCGATCACATGATCGAGCGAGAAGGCGTTGAGGTTTTCATACGTCGCGATGGTAGTTCCCTCGCCGTCTTTCACCTCATAGGGAGCGGGAAGTCGGGCATAGGGGTTTGCGGAGATGAACTCGTGCAGCCAAAGCTTCCAAAGGGGCATGGATTTGAGCGCGGCGACGGACTGCGTGACGGGTCCTGCAATGTCGAGCACGGGCATGTGCGTATTGTCAAGGATGACGGTGTGCGCCGCTCCCATTTGCGTGCCGTCGGTGCCGTGCGTGCAGCTCTCGCCGCCGTCGCAGGCTTGCTCGCCGCCGAAGAGCAGGTACCACACGCCGCTCAGATAGCGGTCAACGGGCACGTCTTCGTGGACGATATCGTTGGAAGGATCGTTCTCCGTTTCGCCCTCGCCGAGGACGATTTCCGTCCACGTTGCCGTCCAAGAGAGGGTGGTCGCGCCCTCTTCCACAAAGACGGCGTCTTGCGCGTCCGCATAGTAGTACTGCGGCGTGACTTCCGCCTCCACCGTGACCCACCACCGCTCGGGTACGGCGACTTGGGTGAGCACGGGCAGCCCCGTCTCTTCGTCGATCACTTCCTCGCCCGTTTCGGGGTCGACGGCGGGCACCGTCTCGGTGTGTGCGGCGCGGTACATGAGGCGCACCGTCTGCGCGTCTTCGCCCGCGCCGTACACGACGTAATTTGCATCCGTGCGGGTGAGCGGCTGTCCGTCTTCGCCGAGCACGGGATTTCCGTCTTCGCCGAGCACGGGCTCTGTGAGCAATCGGACGGGCGTGCCGTCTTCATAGGTATACGCCGTCACGGTGCGCGCGAGGTCGATGCGTTCGCGCACGGAGTTTTTGGAATAGCTGATGCTGCCGTCCTCGTTGACCGTTTGGATGAGGGCATAGCGGTAGTAATAGATGCCGCGGCTGTCCGCGCAGACGGGGTAGGCGACGGTCTCCTCGGCGGGTTCGCCGTCGCGCAGGTGGATGCGCGTGGTGCGATAGTAATAGGCGGGCGTGTCGTCTTCGGCGCCATAGGGCGTTGCGCCACGCTCGAGCGGCTGGCGGAGCGCGATGTCCGCGTCGTCTGCCTTCAACACGGCGTCTCCCTCGGGCAGCGCCTTCTTCGCGCCGCCGTCTGCATAGTCGATGAGATGCCATTCGTATTGCGCGGGGACGATCTCGAGTTCATCCTTCACATAGTGCTGCAAGATGCTCGTTTGCGTGGCGCCTTCGCCCTCGCCCTCTGTGATGGTGACGAGGCGGCGATAGACGTCTCCCTCGGCGGCGAGCGCAGCGAGGGAAGCGCCGTTTTCGTTCAAACCGGCGGTGCGGAAATAGCCGTGTAAGACTTCGTGATCGTGAAAACGGCGGGTCTCGGTGATGGTGGCGTCCGCGGGTAGTGCGAGCGCCTCGGGGCGAAGGATGCCCGCCGCATTGGTGTTTGTATTGGTGTTTGTGGCTGCGTCATAGCCCGTAACGATCTCGGCATACGTCTTGCCGTTTGTGCCCTTCTCGCTCATATCGAGGTAGGAATACAGTTCGCTGCCAAACACCTGTTTCACCGTGAGGGCGGCAATATCGCCCGCGAGCGTCGTGAGCGAGCTCATCTTGAGGTTGCGCAAAAGCTTGTTGTTTTCGATCTCCGCTTCGCCGAGGATGTCGATAAGGCGCAGCTCGTTGACCGCATCGGCAATGTCGCCGATGGGGGTATCGGAAAGCGAGCGGAGGAGCTTTGCCGAATTTTCGCCGATGGAGATAATCTCGCCGAGGGTGAGGGCATCTACCTTGCCGCTCTCGGAGATCTCGCCGAGCGTCCAATCGCGCATCGCTTTGAGGAGGGGGGCGGAGCTCTCGTCGATGGTCAGGATCTGCGAGAGGCGGAGGGAGTGGATGCGCGCCTCGTTTTGCAGGTCGGCAAGCGTCCAGTCGCGGATGGCGGCGAGGATGCCCGTTGCGTCTTCGGCGATCTCGATGACGCTGCCGATGGTAAGATTTTCGATGAGTTCTTCCTGCCCCGTCAGATCTTCCACGCGGTGAACGGGGTAGGGCTTTCCCGTGAGCGGATCTTCGCGCATGATGACTTCTACGATCTTGCCCTCCTCGTTGCGCACGGCGTCGTAATTGACGCCCTCGGTGCCGTAGCACAGCGCCCAGATGATGACGGCAGAATCGGGGTTCACGCTGAGGAGGGATTGGATGGGCAGTGAGTCGATTACGGTGTTCGCTTCCGAAACGAGCATGCCCAGCGTGCGCGCCTCCTTGCCCTCGTTCATCACGACGTTGCCTTCGACGATCTGATAGTCGCCGCCCTCTTCGTTGGTGCCCTCCGCGCCGTAGCACAGCGCGAGGATAAAGGGCTGGCTCTCCGCCGTGGCGGACATGAGCCCGCCGAGGTCGGCTTTCATCACCACGTCGTCCATCAGATAGCTTGCAAGGCTGCCCAAGGGGGTGGCGGAGAGCGTCTCCTTTTCCGCGGGCATGCCGTATGCGTTGACCTGCGAAACGATAGTATCCACGACCGCATCGATGACGGGGGAGTATTTGGAGAAAGTGGAAAGGCTGAGCGTGGCGGGATCGGTGAGCGCGTTGATATCGTTGCGCACATCGTTCGCCATATCGATGACGGACTTATCGAGGTATTCTTCGGAGAGAAGCCCCTCGTCGAGCCCCAAAAAATGCAGGAGATTGCGCGAAGGGGTGACGGCGAGGTAGTACCCGCCGCCCAAAATGCCGCCCACAACGGCGAGCATGCCGAAGAGGAAGGCGAGCAGCAGCGCGAGGATGCGCCCGAAGTACCCCTTTGGCATGTAGCGCGTGCGGGGAGGGATCTTGCCCTCCTTTACGAGCTGTTTTTCGAGCGCAAGCTGCTGCGCCTGCGTGAGTTTGCGCTCCCGTTTTTTCTCCGCCTTCGTCTTTTTGGCGGCACGTTTCTTGGTCTTATCCATATCCCTTCCTGTTGGTGCGATAGCGCCTCAGCACTGTTTGATCACGAGAAATTCCCCCGCGCCGTTGAGTTCGTATTCTTCCAGCCCCTCCGCGAGGAAGGTATCTCCCGCACAAAACGCCGTCTCGCCCCGCGCCCACTTAAAATATCCCGCACCCTGCTCGATGCGGATATATTCGCTGCCCGCGGGGAAGCGCTTGAACCGCCCGCCGCTTCGGATGCGGACGAGGGGACCCGCCGCAGATACGTCGGCGCCCTGTACGCGGCGCGCTTCGCCTTGCGGGGGTATTTGGGAGGGGAGGGCGGCGGAAAATACCGCCGCGTCAATGCGTTCGAGTTTCATACCATTATTATACCCCGTGCGGGGGTAAAATGCAAGCGTTTGGGGGGAAGCTACTCCTCATCTTCGGGCGGGAGCATGCCGCTCACGGAGCGGAAGGAGGCGAGTTTTCTGCCGATGGTGCCCGTGCGTTTTTCGGCGCTCTCCACGGTATCCTGCGCCTCCTGCAGCTTTTTGCGCGTCTTTTCGAGGAGTTCGGCAAATTTTGCAAAGTCGGCGCGGAAGCTATCGAGCATGAGCCTTAGCTCGCCCGAGCGCTTTTCGATCGCCGCGGTGCGGAAGCCCGTCTGCAATGTGGAGAGGAGGGCGGCAAAGTTGGTGGGACCGCATGCGAGGATGCGGTGGGCGCGCAGCCAATCGGGCAGCCCCGCCGTGCGCATGACTTCGGCATACAAGCCCTCGGAGGGCAGGTACATGACGGCGAAATCCGTCGTGCGCGGGGGGAGGATGTATTTTTTGGCGATGGACTCCGCCTGCGTTTTGACGGCGCGCTCCAAGTTTTTGCGGGCGCGCTCCTCGCCCTCCCTGTCTCCCCGTTCGGAGGCGGCGGCGAGCCGCTCAAATTCTTCCACGGGGAATTTGCTGTCTACGGGCAGCAGCATCTCGCCGTCCTTGGCGGGCAGCGCAATGGCAAAATCGGCGAGCGAATTATCCAACGGATTGAGCTTGACGCTGCGGCGGTACTGCTCGGGTGCGAGCATCTGTTCGAGGATGGCATCGAGCTGCGCCTCTCCCCATGTGCCGCGCAGCTTGACGTTGGAGAAGACGCGCTTGATGTCGTTCACGCCTGCGGAGATGCCCTTCATCTCGCCCACGCTCTCGTACATTTTTTCCAGCCGTTCGGTGATGCGGGCAAAGGAATCGGAGAGCTTGCCGTCGATGGAGCTCGTCAGTTTGTCGTCCACCGTGCGGCGGATGCGCTCCAAATTCTGCGCGTTGGCGTCCACGATATATTTGATGTCGTCGGCAAGGCGGTTTTGGATGTTCGTGAGCCGCGCCTCCGTCGCGTGGTCGAGCCTTTCGAGAACGCGCGCGTTGTAGTCTGCGATCTTGCCCACGGCGTCCGTCTTTTCTTCCAGCCGCCGAAGCTTTTCCGCGTCCACCGTGCCGCCTTCCTGCCGCCTTTTGAACAGGAGAAGCACAAGCAGGGCAAGGCACGCCGCCGTCAGCACGGCGATGATGATGAGTATTACTTGCATGATTATTCCTCCCGGATGCGTCTTGCGCGGGCGAGGAGCGCTTCGCGCGTGTTCCGCCGCCCGTCTTCGATGCAGTAGTGCCAGAGCGCCGTAAGCGCCTGCCCGATCTGTTCTCCCTTCAGCCCGAGCGCCGCCATTTCCTGCCCGCCGACGGCGAGCTGCGCGAGCGTAAAGGGCACGCCCTCTTCCCGCATCTCCGCGAGGATGCCCCGCCATTTGAGGACGGAGGGCGCGGGGGAGGGATCGCCCTTGCAGGCGGTAAAATCAGCCTGTTTGAGCGCAAAGAGCTTTTCGAGGAGGGGATAGCTCTCCACGATCTCCCGCCGCACCTTTTGCACGCGCATGGCAAGATCGAAGTCGCGCATGTGGCGCAGGATGAGTGCCGCCGTCTCTTCGATGAGCTTTGCGGGCGCTTTGAGGCGGGCAAGCACCGCCGCGCCGATGCGCGCGCCCTCTGTTGGATGGGCGTGGAAATTCCCGTCGCGGAGAAAGCAGAAGGGCTTGCCGACGTCGTGCAGAAGCGCCGCAAAGCGGATTTCTCGGGGCGCGCAGCGCACGCAGCGGAAGGAGTGCTCCAACACATCGTAGTCGTGAAAGTCTGCCCGCTGCGCCATGCCGTCGCCCGCGGCGAGTTCGGGCAGGATATGGGCGAGCACGCCCGTCTCGCGCAGGATGCACAGCCCGCGGTAGGGGCCGTCTGTCCCGTGCGGCTTTTCGTCGGCGGAAAGCAGCAGCGTAAGTTCGCGGAAGATGCGCTCGGGCGCAATGTCCTCAATGAGCGGAGCGTTCTTTTTGGCGCCCGCAAGGCAGGCTTCATCGGGGGAAAATCCCGTCTGCGCCGCGATCCGCGCGAGGCGGAGAAGGCGCAGCCCGTCCTCGCCGAACACCTTCTCCGCAGGGGCGACGGTGCGGAGAACGCGGGCGGAGATATCCTGTATGCCGCCGAGCGGGTCGCAGAGCGTATCCGCCGCAAGATCGTAGTAGACGGCGTTGGCGCAAAAGTCGCGGCGGCGCGCATCGAGGGCAATATCTTCCGTAAAGCACACTTCGGCGGGCGTATGGATGCCGCGGACGTATTTATCCGAGCGGAAGCGGGTGTATTCGCATTCCATGCCCTGCCCGTCTGCGATCTTCACGGTGCCCGTGGCGGGATACACCGCCCGCACCGTAAACCCGCAGCGCTCTGCGGCGCGGGCAAACGCCTCGTCGGAGGCGGCGGAGGCGAGGTCGAGATCGGGTTTCGGGCAGGGCGCCCCCGCGAGTGCATCGCGCACATACCCCCCCACAAGATAGAGGGGGGATGGGCATTCGCGGGCGAGCAGGCGGAGCGCCTGCGGCAGCGTGGCAAACATGGGCTTCTCCTTAGAAATTTTTCCGAAAAGGGGATATAAAAGAGTATATCAGATTTGTAAAAAAATTGCAATTGTGCGAGAAATATTGTATAATCTTGGTGAGACACTTTTTTACGCGGAGACAAGGGGCATGCTGAACGTCATCGTCAATTCCAAGGTACGGAACATGAAGAAGTTGGTCGCGGAGATCGACCGCCGCATCAGGGAACATGGCGCAGCCTGCCGCTTCTTTTATTCCGCCAAACGGGGCGATGCAGGCAAGTACGCCCGCAGCCTCACCGCCGCCGGGCAGACGGAGCTCCTCGTCGTGGGCGGCGACGGCACCGTCAACGAGGTGGTGAGCGGGCTGTACGATCCCTCCGCCGTCAAGCTCGGCATCATCCCCGCGGGCACGGGCAACGACTTTGCCGAGGCAGTGGGCATTCCCCACGGCGCCAAGGCGGTGGAGCTCGTCTTCTCGCAAGAAGCAAAGCTTACCGATTATATCGAATGCGGCACCCGCCGCTCGCTCAACATTGCAGGCACGGGCATCGATGTGGAGATCCTGCGCCGCTGCGGAAGGATGAAGCACGGCGGCAGAAAGGGCAAGTACTTCCGTAGCCTGCTCGCCACGCTCTTCGGCTACCGCGGGAGCAAGCTCTGCGTCACCGTCGGCGGAGAAACGCGCGAGTATAACGCGCTCATCGCGGCGGTGTGCAACGGAAAATTCCTCGGCGGCGGCATCCCGCTCTGCCCCGTCGCAGAAGTGGACGACGGGCAGATGGAACTCATCGTGGTGGACTGCCCGCCGCGGAGAAAGCTCCTGCCCGCGCTCCTGCGCATGATGCGCGGCAAGCTCCTTTCGGAGACGGAGACCCATCACATTCCCTGCCGCACCGCCTCCGTCCTCTCGCCCGAGGGCAAACTCTTCGTGCAGTACGATGGGGAGATCTTGGAGGAAGAGGCGCTCAACGCCTGCCTCGTGAGCGGAAGACTGCGCATTTGGCGCGTATAAGCAAAGAACGTATCGGCTATGAATTTATACCGCGAGATCTTAGAAAACATCCCCACGGCAGCCATTGTGGTGGATAAACATCTGCGGGTGCGTTATACCAACCGCGCCTTCCGCGTCTTTTTCCGCGCCAAACGCGCGCGCGGCTCGCTGCGCGACGTAACGGGCTGCACGGAGGAGGAAGTGTGCGGCAGCGGCGTCAAGTGCGCGTATTGCTCCATGCGCACCCTCTTTTCGGATGCCGCCAAGGGGGATGGCACGGCGCTTCGCAGCCTCATCGTCCGCGGCGAGGCGGGGGATCTGAACTTCCGCATCAAGGTGAGCCCGCTCGGCAAATTTTTGCTCGGCGTGGTGGATAACGCCTATCAGACGGAGATCGCCCGCGAAATGAACTCCGCGCAGGATATCCAGCAGCGCCTGCTCCCGCCCGCCAAGTCGAGCGGCGGCACGCCCTATTCCTTTATGTATGTGCCCTGCCGCGAGATCGGCGGGGACCTGCCCGACGTCTACGAGGCGGAGGGCGAAACGATGGGCTTTCTTGCAGATGTCTCGGGCAAGGGCATCTCTGCGGGCATGATCTCCGCCTTCGTCAAGGCGGGGTGGGATCGGAGCGAACCCTCGCCCGCCAAGGCACTCACCGCGCTGAATGCGAAGTTTCAGGAGCTCAACCTCGACGAGACCAACTACGTCACCGCCGCCGCCGTGCGCATCGACCGCGCCCGCAGCGAGGTCCGCTACAGCGTGGCGGGGCACAACGCGCCCATGCTCTTGAAGAGCGCGCTCGGCATCGACGAGATCGAAATGCACGCGCCGCCCGTCTCCAATTGGATGCCGGGGTATGTCTACGAAGACCGCGCGATCGGCTATCAGGCGGGGGATATTTTGGCGCTCGTGACGGATGGCGTAACGGAGTGCCGCAACGCCGCCGGGGAGATGTTCTCCATCGAGCGGGTGGAGGAGGTGCTCGCCCGTTCGGAAAATGCCGAGCGCTTCATCGAACGGCTGAAAGCGGCGCTGCGCGAGTTCTGCGAGACGTTCGAAGACGATATCACCGCCATTGCGTTTGACCTGTAAAGGGTTCACACTGTTTTCCGCGTTCGTTCGCGGGAAACAGCCGTAAGAGGATGACCCCTCCTGCCCCTGCGGGACATCCCCGTCTGCGGCAGGTGAAAAAGGGGACGGGGATCCCCCCTGTCCCTGCGGGACATCCCCCCTTAAAACTCCTGCGGAGTGTTAAAGGGGGCAGGACAACGCCCACCGTCGTTGAGAGAGGCAAGGAGGTGTATCCCCCCGCCGCAGCGCGTTACCTTCTTCAAATATTTGTTAAGGGGGCAGGGAAGAGCACCGTTTCACAAGATGGGCAGGAAAAAGTTCCGGATTGATATGAGCCCCCCTTAACGCCGAAGGCTTTAAGGGGGGAAAGCTGCCGTCCGCGTTGCGGTCGGCGGCAGGGGGGATGGGAGAGGAGGATGGCTCCCCTGTGTAAGGGGAGCTGCCGCAAAGCGGCCGAGGGGTTGTGCGGCGAAGGCGCAACGTCCCCCGCATATATGTTTTATCAAAGCACAATAAAAAACGCACCCGCGCGGGTGCGTTTTCAATTGCAATGCTGTTATTGGAGCAACAATCTCTTAAAGAGCAGACACCAGATCGCATCCACCCAGCCGACGATGATACCGAGGAAGGTAACGACGATGCAGATAATGAGGCGTACTACCCCCCCCCGCTTGAACCATGTGCTCCAACGCACGATGATTTCCACAACCCAGTTGACGACGGGGATGAGGAGGAGGATGATCTGCACCAAACGGCTCTGTTTGTTAAACCAAGTCATAACAATTCTCCTTGTTTTGATATTATTTTTCTGTTACTATTGTAGTACGACGGCGGGGAAATGTCAATGCTTCGCGGAAAAATTTCAGGAAAATTATAGAAATTTTTCTTGGAAGGGCTTGCCCGTCTCCACGTCCTTCCATACGAGTTTGTTCCCTTCGAGCACAAGATATGCGTGCGGCGAGTTTTCTTTCGGGATGGAAACGGAGCCGCAGTTCACATACAAATATCCATCCCGCTGCTCGAAGGCGGGCACATGGAAGTGCCCGTTCACGAGCACGTCGCCTTTCCCGAGCACGCCGTAGCATTTGTGCCCGTGCGTGAGGACGAGCGTCTTATCTCCCACGGGGAGGATGGCGTAGTCCGCGAGGATGGGGAACTCCAAAACGAGGGTATCCACATCCGAATCGCAGTTGCCGCGCACGCAAAGGATGTGCTCTTTCATGGCGTTTAAGATCGCCGCCGTCTCCAACGTGGAGTACCCGCGGGGGAGGGGATTGCGCGCGCCGTGATACAGCAGGTCGCCCAACAAAATAAGCTTTTGCGCGCCCTCGGCAAGATAGCGCTCTTTGAGCAAGCCGCAATAGTATGCCGAACCGTGGATGTCCGATGCGATGACGTACTTCATACCGTTTCCTCCAGATCGGAGATGATCTCCTTGATTTTTCGGATGACGCCCTTCTCCGTATTGGCGGGGATGACCCGCCCCACAAGCTTTTTCAAGGGCGGATAGGCGTTTTCGGGCACATAGGCGTAGCCGCATTCGCCCAGCATCTCGTAGTCGTTCATATGATCGCCGAAGGCGGCGCATTCCTCCTTTTCGAGGGAGAACGCCTTGCGGATAAAGCGGATCGCTTCGCCCTTGTTCGCCCCGGGGGCGGAAATATCGCACCAATCGAAGCCGGAGAGGATGGTCCGCAGGTGCGGCAGGCGCTGCGGAAGCACTTTGATGCAGTTCTCCGCCGCGGCGATCTCGTCGTATACGGCGATCTTGCAGATATCCTCCCTGCCGATCACCTCGTCGAGGCAAGTCACCTTCTTGCAGTTGGTATACGCGAGCATGGCGTATTCAAAGAAGGGCATCTCGTTGTTTTCGATGTAGGCGCAGTCCGTGCCGCACAGCATGGGATAGAGGTGGGGCAGCGCGCGGATCTCATCGAGCGCCTCCTTCAAATACCGGTTGTGGATGGGGTGGCAGTGCAGCGTCTTGCCGCGGTATTTGATGAGCGCGCCGTTTTCGCAGATGAACACCACGTCGCTTGCAACGGGCTCGAACAGCTTTTTCAGGTTGGCGTATTGCCGCCCGCTCGCGGGGGCGAAGAGCACGCCGAGCGATTTGAGTTTTTCGATGAGGGGGAAGATCTCCTCGGGGAGTTTGCGCTCGCCGTCGAGCAAGGTCCCGTCCAGATCGGTCGCAATAAATCGTATCATGGCAATCCTGCGCTTGGTATTTTTTGCGCCCGCTTCAAAGCAGCGGGGCGAAGGGGAGAAGGAGCGCCGCCCCCAATTTCTCTCCCGCGCCTGCCGCGGGGAGGGGGGAGCCATCCTTCCAGATGCCGCAAAAGTCTTCTTCGAGTGCCGCGGCGAGCGCTTCGCTCTGCACGAGCACGCCGCATTCCGCCTGCGCGTACAGGCTGCGGAAATCCAAATTCCACGAGCCCACCATCGCGAGCGCGCCGTCCGCAACGGCATACTTTGCGTGCAGAAAGCCCGCGCGGTAGGTGTGCACCTGCACGCCCGCCGCCTGCAAGATGCGCGCGTTGCGCTTGGTGAGAAGGTACACCGTCCGCTTGTCGGGTACGGCGGGGATGGCGATGCGCACGTCCGTCCCGCCTGCCGCGGCGCGCATGAGCGCGCGCATGGTGGCGCCGTCCGGCACGAGGTATGGCGTTGCGAGAAAGAGCGATCTTTTCGCCTGTCCGATGAGCTCGTGCAGCACGCGCACGCCCGCCCGCGGGATGCGCCCTTCGGCGTCGTCCGAGAGCACGATGGCGGGCATGGGTGGGGGAAAATGCGTCTCGGCGCATGCGGTTTTTTGCCGCAGCGGGGGCGCGTCCTCGCCCCATGCCGCAAAAAACATCTGCCGCAGCCCGCATACGGCGCCGCCCGTAAGGCGGAGCGCGCCGTCCTTCCAATGTCCGAAGCGGATGCGCTCGCCCACATATTCGTCCGCGAGGTTGATGCCGCCCACATAGGCGGTCTCCCCGTCGATGACGGCGAGCTTTCTGTGGTCGCGCCGCGCCGCCGAGGCGCGGGGTGTTAACATGCGAAAGGGCTTTGCCGCGATCCCCGCGCGCGCCATTTCCCGCACAAAGTTTTTGGGCAGGGTGATCGCGCTGCCGAACGCATCAAAGAGGAGCTTCACGCGCACGCCCGCTGCGGCGCGCTGCCGCAGGATCTTTTCGATCTCGCTCCAGAGCACGCCCTTTGCCACGATGTAGTATTCGAGGAGGATCTCCCGCTTTGCCGCGGCAAGGTCTTCGAGAAAGGGATGGCGCCAGGCGGCGCCCGTCGCGAAATAGCGCGCCTCCCGCACGGAGGAGAGGGGGCTCCCGGCAAGACGGGCAAGGCGGGCGATCCCCTCTGCACCGTCCGCCGCGCGCGGGGGTTCCTGCGCGCCGCGGATGGTGCGGAATGCAAAACAAAACGCCGCGCCCGCCGCAGGCAGGGCGATGGCGAGCAGCATGCGCGCCGCCTTGCTTTCGGGCAGGGCGTCCTGCGCGCAGACGCGCACCGCAGCCGCGAGAGCGAACGTGCGCTCGGCGAGCACGAGGGGTGCCGCGAGGCGGGGCACCGCCAAAAAAAGGGCGGCGGCGCCGCATACGAAGAGCAGGGCGAGGGCACAGAGACCGAGCAGCCGCGCGCCCGAAAAGCCAAAGAAAAAGCGCATTATGTAGCTCAGATGAGCGTTAAGACGTTGATCTCCTTAAAATCGCGCTCGTTCGTGCTGAAATAATCGCGGAGAAGGGGCTCCGCGCCCTCCGGTTTGATGGTGCGGAAGGAGAAGTTGGAAAGGTCGATCGCGCCGCTCACCATCAGGTTGACGGAAGCTTCCAGATTTTCCGACCTGCCCGAAACGCAGAACAGCGAGAGCTGTTTGCGGAAGGGGACGGTGAGATCCACCGTCACATCCTCGCGCGAGCCGCAGAGCACCACGTTGGAGCCCCGCGCGCAGACCGAGAAGGGCAGGGTGGAATCGTTGCGGCGGGTAGAGGTGACGTATGCCGCCCCGCCCGCGAGCCTTCCGCCCGTCACCGAGGCGATATTTTCGAGGAGGCGCTCATCCGACTCCATCGTATAGTATATCCCGCAGGCGCGGGCAAATTCCAGCCGCGCGCGGTCGGTATCGATGAGGATGGGCGCCGTCTGCTGATAGATGAGGAGCTGGCAGAGCATGATCCCCAAAACGTTCGCGCCCACAACGGCGACGTGCTGCCCCTTTTTGACGGCGAGCTTATCGATGGTCGCCTTGGCAATGGCAACGTGGTGCAAAAGCAGCGCCTTTTCATCGCTCACAGAATCGGGCAGGGGCGTGAAGTCGCGGGGGGAAAGGTATAAAAGATCGCGCATATACCCATCCGAAGTGCGCCCGCAAAAGAGGCAGTCGCTCTCCGAAAAATCTTTTTTCTCCGTGCCCGTATCGGGGGAGGGCAGGGTGGCGTGCAGCAACACGCGCGTGCCCTTGGGTATGCCTACCGCGCCGCCCTCCGCCACGACGCCCACGGCGTAGCGCCCGGGGATCAGGGGATAGCCTTCCACCGCTTTGCCGCCGTAGATCGCGGCGTCCGTGCCGTTGAGCATGAGTTTGGTCACGCGGATGCGGACCTTCCCCTCCTCGGGAGCGGGGTTCTCCGCTTCAAACAGCTCCAATTTTTTCGCGGCAGTCAGTTTCCACACGTTCATGCGGGTTCCTCCAACAGGCAATTTCCGTCAAGTTTACCCGTATTATACCTTACGCGCCCTCTTTTGGCAAGCGTTTCGCACACATTTTGCCGCGGCGGCGCGCTTTGCGCAAATTTTGCGGGCGCAAAAGAAGTTTTTCCCTTTTGGCGCAAAATCAGTTGACGAACGGCGGGAAAACGGGTATAATAGCAAGGAATTTCCCAAGAAACAAGCGAGGTGAGAACGATATGAAGCCCGATATTCATCCCAAGTATCACGAGGTCACGGTCGTCTGCGCATGCGGCGCAACGTTCCAGACGGGCACCACGAAGGATGTAGACGTCATGAAGGTGGATATTTGCAGCAAATGCCATCCCTTCTTCACGGGTCGTCAGAAGCTCGTCGATACCGGCGGCCGCGTCGATAAGTTCAAAAAGAGATACGGTATTTGACGCACAGCGCAGCCTCACGCATACGGGAGGCTGTTTTGCTATCGCGCGGGCGTATGCGCGGGCGCGGATGGGTCAAACATCCTTCTGTGCATAAGGCCGCGCTTTGGGGGGAGCTTGCAGCAAACAATCAAGGGATCGTTATGAGAAAGAAGAAGCAGCGCACATATATCGGCGGGCAAGCCGTGATCCAGGGCGTCATGATGCGCGGAAAGCGCGGGATGGCGACCGTCGTGCGCGACGACAACGGAGAACTTCAAATGGAGGCGAAGCGCATCCGCAAGCCCAAAAAGGAGCGCAAGTGGACGCGCTTCCCCTTTGTGCGCGGGGTGGTGAGTTTTATCTTATCCATCGTGCTCGGCATGCAGTCGCTCCTGCGGAGCTCCGAAGTCGCCATCACCGAGGATGAAGAGCCCTCCAAACTCTCCAAATGGATGGCGGAGCATTGGAAGATCTCGGTGGGGGAGGTCGTCACCGTCGTCGCCACCGTGCTCGGCGTCGCCATTGCGGTGGTGCTCTTCCTGTTGCTTCCCAACTACTTTACGGCGCTCATCTCCCAAGCCGCGCCCGCCATCCATACGGGCAGCATCTGGTACTATCTCATCGAGGGCGGGTTCCGCTTTGTCATCTTCCTCGGCTATATCCTCTTCACGCTCATCTTCCGCTCGATGCGCGAGACGTACGAGTACCACGGCGCGGAGCATAAGACCATCAACTGCTACGAGTACGGCGACGAACTTACGGTGGAAAACGTCAAAAAAGCCTCCCGCCTGCACGACAGGTGCGGCACGACGTTCATCTTCATCGTGCTCGTCATCTCCATCTTCGTGTTCGCCCTCGCGGGCTGGGCACTCTCCTTGACGGGGCTCACGGGCATCCGCGCCGTCGATTTCCTCCTCAATTTCATCGTAAAACTTGCGCTTCTGCCCGTTGTCGCGGGCATTTCGTTCGAACTTTTAAGGCTGCTTGCCCGCACGGATTCCGTCCTCGTGCTGCCCTTAAAGGCGCCGGGATACCTCCTGCAAAAGCTCACCACGCGCGAGCCGGACGAACGGCAGATCGAGTGTGCCATCCGCGCCTTCCAAAAGGCGAAGGAGATGGACGAAGATCCCGAATCGCCCGAAAAGACGTTCGCGACCGAGTGCAAGCTCTCCGGGCTGCTCTCCATGATGAAGGAGGGGCTCGCGGAGAAGGGGATCGACGCCTCGGATGCGGAGTGGATCGCAAGCATCAATCTGAACATCCCGCGCAGCAGCCTCTCGGAGGAGCGCATCGTCACGCGCAAGGAGTGCGCGGGCATCCTCTCCGTCTACGAAGAGCGCCTCACGGGGCGCCCGCTGTGGTATATCTACGGCGATGCGGAGTTTTACGGCTATACCATCAAGGTGGATGAGCGCGTGCTCATCCCCCGCCCCGAGACGGAGCTCTTGGTGCGTCAGGCAGTCGCCTCGCTCAAAGATGGCGACAGCGTGCTCGATCTCTGCACGGGCAGCGGCGCCGTTGCCATCGCCATCGCCTGCGAGGCGGCAAAGGATAAGGAGGTCTCCGTCCTCGCCACCGATATATCGGAAGATGCGCTCGCGCTTGCGCGCGAGAATGCACGCCTCAACAAGGCGAACGTCACCTTCCAACAGGCGGATCTCTTCAACGGTATCCGCGGCAGGTTCAACCTCATCACCGCCAATCCGCCCTATGTGCGGAGTGCGGAGATCGCCTCGCTCTCGCGCGATGTGCGCGATTTCGAGCCCCGCCTCGCCCTCGACGGCGGCGTCGACGGGTTGGATTATTACCGCCGCATCGCCGAAAAGATCGGGCGGTATATCGTCCGCGGCGGCATGTGCATCCTCGAATGCGGCGAAGACCAGGCGCAGGAGATCATCCGCATCTTCCGCACCGTCGCCCGCTGCGATTTTGCAATGGTCGTGCGCGATCTTGCGGGCGTCGAACGCATCGTCAAGATCGGGTTTTAAGCGATGTTTGCAAAGCTTCAACGCGCCGCGGCGCGCTACGATGAACTTTCGGAACTGCTCTCCTCGCCCGAGGCGCTCGCGGATATGGAGCGTTGGACGCGCCTCTCGCGGGAGCGCGCCGAGATAGAGCCCGTCGTCGAAAGTTACCGCGCATACGAAAAAAAATGCGCCGAGATGCAAGCCGCGCTCGCAGAGGCGCAGCGCGAGACGGGCGAGATGAAGCAGCTCCTCGAAGAGGAGGCGCGCTCCCTCAGAGAAGAGCTTGCGTCGAAGGAGCGGGAATTGAAGATCCTGCTCCTTCCCAAAGATAAAAACGACGAACGCGGCTGCACGCTGGAAATCCGTGC
>CALVLO010000009.1 GCA_944338265.1 uncultured Clostridia bacterium | reverse complement strand
TCTTCGCTGCGCGGCTTTTCTTTGCTGTGCTGCGCGCACTCCTTACAAATCTCCATACATCCTTCTCCTTTGAGTACCCCGTGCGGGTATCTTGATCTCATTATACCCCATAAAGGTATTTCTGTCAAGCTTTTTGCGTAAAAAAAACGGCACATTGCGTGCCGCGTTTTTTACCTGCGTTCGAACTGTGATTTAGGGGCGCCGCAGATGGGGCAAACCCAATCTTCGGGCAGCGCATCCAAGTCGCCGTCGTACTCGTATTTGCACACTTTGCAGACGTACTTCCCCGTGCCGCTCTCCTCGCGGTAGGTGGGCGCGTTCGCCGCCGTCTTGCCTTTGAGCACCTTATGGTAGTAGGCATACGTCATGGGTGCGTCCGCTTGGAGGGTATCGCAATCGATCACCTCGCCCAAAAAGACGGTGTGCGTCGCCGTCTCCATCACGTCGACGACCTTGCACGCGAACCAGCTGACGCAGCCATCGATCACGGGCAGCTTGCCGCGGACGGCATAGGGCGTACCGTCAAACTTATCCGTATCCTTCGACGAGGAAAAGCCGAATTTGCCGATGAGCTTGGGGTCGGCTTGCTCGCCGAGCACGGCAATGGCGAAGTAACCCGTCTCCTTCACGCACTTGTTGGTGTGATTGTTGTGATTGAGCGAGACGGCAACCGTCGCGGGGGATGCGGTGATCTGCATCGCGCTGTTGGCGATGCAGCCCACGGGGCGCCCCTCATCCCACGAAGAACACACATACACGCCGTAAGAGAGCGCGTAAAAAGCAGATTTGTTCATACATTTCCTCCCGATTTTTCCGCCCGGTCGAGGACGGTCTCTTCCAAAGCGTGCTCCTCCCGCAAAAAGGCGGGCACGCTCTCCAAATTGGCAAACGTCTTAATGCGCCGATCTGCCGCCGAGGCGCCGCGCACAAGACCATCGACATACGACTCCGCATTCACGTTGATGACGAGCAGCGCAACGGTGACGACGGCGAACACGAGCGCGACCAAGACGAGGGACGCCGTAAGCCACATGATGAGCGCGCTCACGGCGGCTGCCGCCGCGAACACCGCGAGCTGCGAAAAGTACACGGCGATGCAGTTGCCGAAGTTGACGACCTTGCGGAAGGGGATCTTTCCCCTGCCGTGCAGCAGATACGCCTCGAACAGGGAGACGAGCCCGAACACCAGCACGCCGACGATCGCCGTTGCCACCGCCCCCGCCTTGGAGACCATGAGCAGCCATGTGACGAAGGCGATGAGCGTTGCGGTGAGCACGGCATCGGCAATGGCGGCGATCCAGAACCCCAAAAAGCCGCGCTGCACCGTGCTCTTGCGCACGAAGTAATTGGTGACGAAGTAGCCCGCGATGACGCCGATCACGACGCAGATCACGAGCCCGAGAAGATCGACGATGAGCGCCATGGCGACCTGCGCCGCAAGCACGGTCACCTTCTCCTGCAAGGCAGCCGTCTGCTCCGTGGAGAGTTCCAAAAATTCGGCGATCTTATCGGTCAGCCACACGCCGTCGAACAGCGAGGAGACGGTACTGATCGGGTTGCTCCAATCGAGCTCCCGCGCGGCGGCGATCACGAACCCCGTAAGACGATCGAACGAGGCATCCGTCATATCCAGGAGCGAAGAGAGCTCCTGCTCCATATATGCGGCTTGCTCGGAGAGCGCGTTCAGCAGCATCTCCACGCCGAACAAAAAGCCCAAAAAGATGCACCCGAGCGGCACAAAGATGTACGGCAGGCACTTGAAAAAATTTTTGAGCGAATTTGCGATCATCCGCATGGCGCCCCCTCCGCAGACAAACGACGGTATGAAAAGAAGCGGGCTCGTGACGGTCCGCTTCCTTTAATGTTTGAAAAATAACTTACTTCGTCTCGCTCTTCTCGGCTACGACTTCTTTGCCGTCGTAATAGCCGCAGTTCTTGCACACGCGGTGCGCGACTTTGAGCTCGTGGCAATGCGGGCACTCGACGAGCGTGGGTGCCGAAGCCGTATAGTTTGCAAAACGCTTGTTCGTTCTGCTCTTCGACTGCTTTCTCTTAGGAACTGCCATTTACTTTCACCTCTTTTTATTCGTTTTCCCATTGCGTGCACGCATCGCACAACAGCCTTGCGGGGAGCGCAAACATGAGGCTATCGCGCAAGAGTTCATCCAAATGCACCTTGCCGCCCGTATAGCCGTAGTTCTCGCCATCCCCTTCGCCGCGGAGGAAGTACCCCTCTACGCCGCCTTCGAAGCGCCTGCGCGCTTCCCCGAGACAGCGCGAGCAGCTGCCCGCGAGCACGAATGCGATGCGCCCCGTCACCTCCACACTGTCGTCTTCGAAGATGCGGTAGGAAAGCTCCGCCGCGATCTCCCCCTCGAATGCCGTGAACGGGATCTCGAGCAAGTCCACCTCGGGCGGAAAGGAAAAGGAGAGCGTTCCCTCTGAAATTTTCTTCGCCGTCAGCGTGCGGACATCGATTTCAGGGATCATGTAACTTCTAAGAGTATAGGCGATTTGCGATGCTTTGTCAATCTTTTTTGGCGCTCATTTGCAAGATTTTGAAAAATTACAGGAGCGCAGCCGTCTCGCGGGCGATGACGAGCTCTTCGTTGGTGGGGATGACGAGCACCTTTACCTTGGAGCGCTTCGTCTGGATCTCGTGGATGGCGCCGTCGTTTTTATACTCGTTCTTCTTTTCGTCGACCTCGATGCCGAACGCCTGCATGTTTTTGAGGATGCTTGCGCGGATGTGCGGGGTGTTCTCCCCCACGCCCGCGGTAAAGACGATGACATCCAGCCCGCCGAGCGCAGCCATGTATGCGCCCACATATTTTTTGCAGGCATAGGTGAACATATTGAGGGCGAGCTGCGCGCGATAGTTCCCTTCCTTTGCCGCGGCGGTGAGGTCGCGGTAGTCGGACGAGACGCCCGAAACGCCGAGCATGCCGCACTTTTTATTGAGATAGGTGAGCCCATCGTGAATGTTCATGCCCTTTTTGCGGCAGAGAAACTCCACGGCGGCGGCGTCGATATCGCCGCTGCGCGTGCCCATGGGAACGCCCGCGAGGGGGGTGAAGCCCATCGACGTATCGATGCACTTGCCGCCATCCACCGCAGAGATGGAGGAGCCGTTGCCCAGATGGCAGGTGATGATCTTCAGCTCCTCGGGCTTCTTGCCAAGATATTCCGCCGCCGTCTGCGAGACGAACTTGTGCGACGTGCCGTGCGCGCCGTACTTGCGCACCTGATAGGTCTTGTAATCATCGTAATCGATGGCGTAGAGATGGGCGTAGTCGGGCATCGTTTGATGAAAGGAGGTATCGAAGACGAGCGCCATCTTCTTATCCGGCATGACCGCGCGGCAGGCGTTCACGCCGAGGATGGCGGCGGGATTGTGCAGCGGCGCGAGCTCTGCGATCTCCTCCATCGTCTTCATCACCTCGTCGGTGACGAGCGTCGTCTGTTTGAACGCCTCGCCCGAGGCGACGACGCGGTGCCCCACGGCGGCAATCTCATCCATTGAGCGGATGACGCCCGCTTCGCCGTCTGTCAGTTCGCCGAGCACGAGCTCGATCGCCTGCGTGTGATCTTTGATCTCCTTTTCGATGACGAAGGACTTGCCCTTCGCCTTGTGCGTGAGATTGCTTCCCTTGATGCCGATGCGCTCGACGGTGCCCTTGGCGAGCACCTCCTCCGACTCGATATTGATGAGCTGATATTTGAGCGACGAACTGCCTGCGTTGATGACGAGAATTTTCATAACTTTGCTTTCCTCTTTTTCCGTTGCGTAATTTGCGGACGGCGGTCAGTCGTCGCAGACCTGAAGCGCCGTAATGGCGACCGCGCACACGATATCGGCAGGCTTGCACCCGCGCGAAAGGTCATTCAAAGGCTTTGCAAACCCCTGGCAGATGGGACCCACCGCCTGGAAGCCGCCGAGGCGCTCGGCGATCTTATAGCCGATGTTGCCCGCCTGCAGATCGGGGAAGATACAAACGTTGGCGTGCCCCGCCACGAGCGACTTGGGCGCTTTGAGCGCGGCAACTTCCGGCACGATGGCGGCATCGAATTGCAGCTCGCCATCGAGCGCGAGATCGGGCGCCTTCTCCTTTGCGATGCGCGTTGCCTCCTGCACGAGCGTGACGTTTTCGTGCTTGGCGGAGCCCATCGAAGAGAAGGAGAGCATGGCGACGCGGGGCTCGATGCCCGCGATCTCCTTGGCGCTCTTTGCCGTGGCGAGCGCGCAGTCGGCAAGCCCTTCCGCCGTGTAGGTGGGGTTGAGCCCGCAATCGGCAAAGACGATGACTCCGTCATCGAGATATTTGTTGCCGCCCATGGGGGCGATCATCAGATTGAAGCTGGAAACGGAGCTCACGCCCTTCGCCGTCTTGATGATCTGCAGCCCCGGGCGGAGGGTGTTTGCGGTGGAATGGCACGCGCCCGAGACGAGCCCGTCTACATCGCCCGCTTTGAGCATGAGCGCGCCGAAGAAGGTGCTGTCCTTCGCCTGTTCGAGCGCCTGTTCGGGCGTCATGCCCTTTGCCTTGCGCAGTTCGTATAAGAGATCGGCGTACTCCTGCAATTTGGGCGACGTGACGGGATTGACGATCTCGATGCCCGAAAGGTCGGCATCGGGATTTGCCGCCTTGATCTCCGACTCTTTTCCGAGGAGCACGATCCTGGCGATGCCCTCCTCGACGCAGCGCTGCGCCGCCTCGACGACGCGCTTATCCTCCCCCTCGCACAGCACGATGGTACGCTGTTTTTCCTTGGCGCGCTTTTTGATCTCTTCGATGATGGAACCGCTCTCGGCGATCTTCCTCCCCAACGCTTTTACCTTCCGCATGAAGTCTGCCATAAAAAAACTCCTTAAGAACTCTTTGCTTTTTCCCGCATTTCATGTATAATAGCAATGCGGGGCATCGCATCTCACATTATAACGCTTTTTGCCCCGTTTGTAAAGGACAAAAGGAAAAATTTTTGCGTTTTCGCGCCTTTTTTTCGCAAGAGGCGGGAACGCGGAGGTGCACCCATGCAATACTGTGCAGTCATCTGTGAATACAACCCCTTCCACAACGGCCACCGCTATCAGCTCGCCGAAATGCGCCGCCAAAGCGGCTGCGGCGGCGTGCTCTGTTTGATGAGCGGAAACTTCACCCAGCGCGGCGACGCGGCGGTGTTTGAAAAGTACACGCGCGCCGCACACGCCGTGGAGAGCGGGGCGGACGTCGTTTTGGAGCTCCCTGCGGCGTTCGCCGTCTCGGCGGCGGAGACGTTTGCCAAGGGCGCCGTGCACATCCTCACCTCCCTCCCCTGCGTGACCCACCTCGCCTTCGGCTGCGAGAGCGGAACGAAGGAGGACTTTTTGCGCACCGCGCGCGCCACGCTCGCCGAGAGCAAGCAATTTAAGGCGGCGCTCAAAGAGAACATGAAGGACGGCACCTCCTACCTGCGCGCCCGCAACGCGGCGCTGCTTGCCGCGGGCGCGGACGTGGACGAGGCGCTGCTCACCTCCCCCAACAACATTTTGGGGACGGAGTACTGCCGCGCCCTTTTGGAAGCGGGCAGCAAGATCGAGCCCATCCCCATCCCCCGCGTGGGCGGCGGATATGCCGATACGGCGCTCTTTAAGGATTTTTCCTCCGCCTCGGCACTGCGGCTCGCCCTTGCGGACGGCTCGCGCAAGGCAAAAAAGGCGCTCAAACGCAACCTCCCCGCGCATGTATACGCGGCGGCGGAGGGATATGCGCCCATCCCCTACGAACAGGCGGCGATGTGCGCGCTCACGGCGCAAAAGGAGAGCGAGCTCGCCCGCTGCCCGGACTGCGCCGAGGGCTTGGAAAACCGCCTGAAAGCGATGGTCCGCAGCACGCCCGTGTACGGCGAGATGCTCAAAAAAGTCGTCTCTAAACGCTACACCCTTGCGCGGCTCAAACGCATCCTTGCCGAGAACTTCCTCTCCATCACGCGCGAGGCGGTGCAGAGCTTTCTCGCCGCGCCGCTCTACTGCAAGGTGCTTGCCGTGCGCAGCTCCGCCGCCGAGGAGATCTTGAACGACCTGAGCGCGGGGGCGTATCCGCTCATCGTGCGCAAGAGCGATTACAGCAAGCTCTCCAAAGCCGCGCTCGATTGCTTTGCGCTCGACGTGCGCGCGAACGATCTGTACAACGCCTTGACGGGCGTTCCCACCAACGAGTACGAGACGCGGTTTGTATAAACCGCCCGCACAAAACAGCGCGCCCGCGTGCATTTTTGCACGCGGGCGCGCCCTATTTCCTCATGACGATCTGCCATGCACGGCAGCGTAATAGCGATAGCCGCCCGCAAAATTATAACAATCAAACCCGTTTTGCGCGAGGATGCGGCAGGCGAGGTAGCTCCGAAGCCCGCTCTGGCACATGACGACGATCTTCCCCCGCGGCAACTCACCGAGCCGCTCGCGGAGCTCATCCAAAGGCACATTCATAAACCCTTCCGCATGCCCGCGGGCGTACTCCCCCCGCGTGCGGGTATCGAGCAGGAATGCCCCCTGCGCCCGCCATGCGGGAAGCTCCTCGTAAAACGCCTGTTTCACCCTGCCTGCGGCGATGTTCTCGACCATATACCCCGCCATATTGACGGGATCCTTTGCCGAGGAATAGGGCGGCGCGTAGGCGAGATCGAGATCTTTGAGGGCATCTGCCCGCATCCCCGCGCGGATCGCCGTCGCAAGCACATCGATGCGCTTATCCGTGCCGCTGCCGCCCACGATCTGCGCGCCGAGCAGGCGGAGCGTGCCCCGCTCGAAGAGTACCTTCACCGCCATGAGCTGCGCGCCCGGGTAATACGTCGCGTGGTTGGCGGGCGAGAGGATGACCTTTTCGCAATCTATCCCCGCCGCGCGTGCAGCCTTCTCGTTGATGCCCGTGTTCGCCGCCGTAAGCGAAAACACCTTGATGACGGAGGAGCCCTGCCCGCCGCGGTACTCGCTCGGGATGCCGCAGATGTTATCCGCCGCAACGCGCCCCTGCTTGTTGGCGGGGCCCGCGAGGGAGATGAGCGTCCGCGCACCCGTGACGAAGTGCTCCGCCTCCACCGCGTCGCCCGCGGCGTAAATATCGGGGTCGGAAGTGCGCATATGCGCATCGACGGCGATGCTCTCCTTGACGCCGAGCCGGAGCCCCGCCGCCTTTGCGAGCGCCGTATCGGGCGTGACGCCGAGGGCGATGACCGCCATATCCGTTTCGATCTCCCCCTTGGCGGTGCGCACAGTGAGCGTTTCGCCCGTCTCCAACCCCTCGAAGGGCGTGTTCAGGCGGAGATCGACGCCCCGCTTTTGCAGCTCCATGTGCAAGAAGCACGCCATGTCGCGATCGAGCGGGGCGAGGACGTGATCGCCCCGCTGCAGGAGGGTGACTTTGACGCCGCGCTCCGCAAGATTTTCCGCCGTCTCCAAACCGATAAAGCCGCCGCCCACGACGACCGCCCGCTTCGGCTTGCTGCCGATGACGAAATCGTGCAATGCGAGCGTATCCTCCACCGTGCGCAGCGTGAAGACGCGCCCATCTTCCGTTTGGGCGAAAGCGGGCACGACGGGCTTTGCCCCCGGCGCGAGCAGCAGCTTATCGTAAGCCTCCTCGTACTCCCTGCCCGCGGCGAGATCGCGCACCCGCACCCGCTTTTTGGCGCGGTCGATGGCGAGCGCCTCGTGCCCGATGCGCACATCCACGCGGTAACGGGCATAGAAGGAGGCGGGCGTCTGCAAGGTGAGCGCCTCCTCCTCTTGAATGGTGCCGCCCACATAGTAGGGCAGCCCGCAATTGGCGTAGCTCACATAGCCCGTGCGCTCGAGCATGACGATCTCTGCCTGCTCGTTGAGCCTTCTGATGCGCGCCGCGGCGGTCGCCCCGCCCGCAACGCCGCCGATGATGACGACCTTCATACGATCTCTCCTTGCTGTTTTGTAATATTTTTGCGATGCGCCCCGACTGTACGGGGGCTGCGCACCTGCCCGCCCCTGCCGCCGCAAAACGGCAGGGGGGCAATACGGCAAAGAGCCCCGCAAAGGCGGAGCTCCCTGCCAGGTTTTGCTTATTCTGCTTCGGTCTTGGAATAATCTGTTCCCACGAGCCCCTCGCCCGTGATCGTCGAATAGTTGTTCATGAACAGGGGCATGCTGCGCGTTGCGTGCGTGTGCCCGAGCGCCGCAATGGTGAAGCCCGATCTGTTCTGATCGTTGAGCCAAGCCGTCCGCACGACGCCGTAGAAGATGCGCTCCTCGGTATCGGGCGTATCGCCCGTCGACGTGAGCCCCTTGAGCGTTTCGCCGAACTCAAACTTGATATAGCCGTTACCGTACATCTTCCAAATGCCGATCTCCGCGCCCGGGAGGCAGCTGCCCTCCGACGATACGACGGACTCGTAGATCTTGCCCGTGCTGCCGTTTGCCGCATCGCGCGAGAGAAGCACGGTGCGCGAGAGGTTGTTCGCCTCGAGCGTGCCCTTGGAGACATCGCCAACGTTATCGCGGACCTGGCTCGTGAGCGCAGCCATCTCGAACTTATACAGCTCGCCCTCCTTTTGGGTATAGGCAAAGAGCTCATCGGCAGAGACGGGGCGGCTGCTTTCGCCCGCATAGCGGTTGGGATTGATGACGATATCGCCGTAGCTGTTGAGATAGTATTGGTGGAGCTGCGTTGTAAAGCTGCCCGTGTTGCCGTTCTGGCGGGTGATATACGCCGTGACGGAAGTGCCGTCGTTGGTGGTGAACAGATCGTTGTGCCCGGGCAGGATGCCATCGAGCTCGGGGCTCGCCTCCGGCTTGTTCGCCCACAGGAAGGAGCCCATATACTTGTTGCCCTGATTTTGGGAAGTTGCGCTCCATTGGCTCGTGTTCCACACGATACCGCCGTTGACGGAGGTATACAGCCCCATGACGCTCTCGCTCCTGCCGCCCCAAAGCTGATAGTTATCGGCGAGCGGATCGTAGGAGTGCATGGAGTAGTAATACGTCTTCCCGCTGCCTTCGAGCGCGTTCCCCTCTTCGTCCATCATCGTCACGTTATCGTGACGGGCGACGACGGGCGCCTCCATGAATTGGCGGGAGATGTTCTTCCCGTAGTAGGCGTGCGTCCAGCCGACGTTGTTGCCATCTTCATCCTTGTAGTTGTTGAAGAGATCGAGCACCTCGCTGCGCAAGCCGACGATATATTCGTGCGACTTCCACCCCTCGTTGCCCTGCTGCACGACGGTATCGCCCTCTTTGATCTCCTTGCGCAGCCCTGTGGCGGGATCGAGCTCGAGGATATAGTTGCCCGAGCCGAAGGAGGCATACGTCATGAACATTCTCCCCTCGGGCGTGTAGATGATCTGCGGGTCGATGGCGTTGACGTTGCCGTAGTATTCGGGATAGGCGATGGTGCCGTCGACGTTATCGATATGCGACTGCATGAAGACGGCGGGCTGCCCTTCGACGAGAACGGGATGGAAGCTCCCCGGCTCCAGCGTCTCCGACTCATAGAGCAGGATGCACGCCGTCGTAAACACCTTTCCGTCGATGAGGATGCCTTCGCCATCCTCCGTTGCGCCGCCATCCACCACGCAGGTGTACAGCCAATAGCCCGTGCCGTCCGGCTTGGGCACGATGTCGGGCGCCCACCACGAGGCGCTCTCCACGGTGAAGTCGCCGACGATGCGGTCATCCTCCCCGCCGTACAGCCATTCGCCGAGCTTGGTACTTACGACTTCCTTTTCGCGGTCGGCGGCATTGAACGTTCTGCCGAGGAACTCCCACGTCTTCATCCCGTCGTAGGAAACGTGGATGGCGTTGCCGTAGGTGGAGATGGTCTGCGCGGTCATTGCGCCATCCTCCCCTTCGACGAGCGTCTCGTAAGAACTTGTATCCGACCAACCCGTTGAGAACATATAATAGACGGACTGCCCGTTTTTGTTGCGGACCTCGATGAGGGAAGGATCGTGCGTGCGCCCGAGCACCTTCTCGCCCTGTTCGTCCGCCTCGGAAAAGTCCGCCGCGCTCCCCGAATAGGCGTTGCCCGGATCGGTGGGATAGGCGGCGGTAACTTCGATGTTGCCCGTCTTCCCGTCGGCAGTCTGGTAGCGGACGCGCCCCGCGGAGACGGCGCTGAACACGCCGTCTTCATACGTTGCGATGCTCTCCCAATCCTTGACGGCGTTGCCCGCCCCGTCGTATGCCGCGACGACTTTGACGTCCTTTACTTCCACGGAAGTGACGGAGGCATCGAGCGAGATGTCGTCTTCTGCAAGATTATCAAAACAGATCTTGTAGTTTTGGGCATCCCCCGTCGACTGCACCTCTTTCTTCCCCCCGCATGCCGCAAATGCCGCTATGCTCATGACCGAGCCAAGCGCCAATGCGAGCGCCTTGTGCACTCTTTTCATAACTTCACACCCCTTTACACATTCGTTTCCATCATTTTATCATAAAACTTTATACTTTGCAATAAGATTGGAAAAATTTTCACCCTATTTTTCGTAAAAATGCAAAATATTTTCGTTCAACATATTTGTATGGCGAAGACTATTTTGCGCATCCCCCCAAAAAGGATACGCGCAGAGCGCCTCCCGGCCATGCGGAAGGCGCCCTGCTTTGAGAGAATATGAAAAAATGCGGAGAGTAGGCGAAAAAGCGGGAGTTTTGTGTTTTGCCCGCCGCTCAGGATGATGAAGGATGTGCGGAGGACAATGCTTTCTTTTATGGGGGCATCTGCGTGCAGAATTTTTGACTTTTTTATTCAGCATGCTGAACATGCGCGCCCTGTTGACGGTTGCCTTCCCCCTCGGACCCTTCCGAGGGGGCGCCGCAATTGCGGCTGCAACCTCTTTTCGCCTCTATGATACACGCGCAAGGTGTTTGGCGTGTGACGGCGCCATTAAAAGAGGATAAAATGCTTTTCACAAATATTTTTGCGCGATCGCCTCGGCAACGCGCAGCCCGTCCGCCGCCGCGGACGTGATGCCGCCCGCATAGCCGCAGCCCTCGCCGCACGGATACACGCCCGCAATGCCCTCCGCCTGCAGATCGCTGCCCCGCACGATGCGCACGGGCGAGGAGGTGCGCGACTCCACGCCCGTTAAAACGCTCTCGTAGGCGGCAAAACCCTTTAAGCGCGCATCCATGTCGGGCAGCGCGGCTTTGAGCGCATCCGTGAGGGCGCGGGGGAAGATCGCCTGCATGGGCACGAACGCGGTGGCGGGCGCGTAGGTCGGCTTGACTTCGCCGAAGTAATAGCTCTCGCGGTCGGCAAGAAAGTCGCCGACGAGCTGCACGGGCGCCTTGTAACCGCCGCCCGCCGCCTTGAACGCGGCGCGCTCGAGCTTTCTTTGAAAGGCGACGCCCGCGAGCGGATGATCGCTCCCGAAGTCCTCCCGCCGCACCTGCACGACGAGCGCGGAGTTGGCGTTTCTGCCGTCGCGCGCGAAGTTGCTCATCCCGTTGACGGCGACGCCGCCCGCCTCGCTCGCCGCGGGCACGACGGTGCCCCCGGGGCACATGCAGAAGGTGAACACCGCCCGCTCCGAGGCGTGCGAAACGAGTTTGTAGTCCGCAGGCGGGAGCCCCGCATAGCCCGAGCCGTACTGCGCGCGGCTGATCGCCGATTGCAGGTGCTCAATGCGCACGCCCACCGCGAACTCCTTTTGCACGATGCTCAGCCCACTTTCGAGCAGCATCTCGAAGGTATCGCGCGCGCTGTGCCCGATGGCGAGCACGAGGTCGCTGCAAGCTTCCTCCCTGCCGCCCGCCACAACGGCTTTGAGCCTGCCCTCGCGCAGGATGAGGCGGGTGAGCGGCGTGGAGAAGCGAAATTCGCCCCCCTGTTTAAGAATGTGCGCCCGCATGTTGGCGACCACCTGTTTGAGGTGATCGCTCCCGACGTGCGGCTTGCCGAGATAGCCCACCTCGGCAGGCGCGCCGAAGCGCACGAACGCCTCGATCACCTCGCGGTTGCGCGGGTCGTTGGTCTGCGTGTTGAGCTTGCCGTCCGAAAAGGCGCCCGCGCCCCCTTCGCCGAATTGGATGTTGCTGTTTTCATCGAGCACGCCCTCCGCGGCGAACTTTTCCACGTCCGCGGCGCGCTCCTCCACCTTTTTGCCGCGCTCCAGCAGAACGGGCTGCACGCCGTACTCCAAAAGGCGCAGCGCGCAGAAGAGCCCCGCGGGCCCCGTGCCCGCGATCACGACCTTGGGCGTGCCCTTTACGCGGGGAAAGACGCGGGGCGGCGGCGCATACGGCTCCGTAGTGCACTCCACGGTGTACACCCAGCGGATATCCGACTTGTCGCGCGCGTCGAGCGATTTTTTGAGGATCTTAAAATGGCGGCAGGGCGCGTGCAGCTTTCCCTCGCACAATTTTACGAGTTTGCTCTCCTTCTCGTGCGGGCGGAGGGTGAGCCCGGAAAAGACCTTTTTCACCGCAAGCCCTCCTTCACGGCGTTGGCGGAAGCCCAAGCCCAATGCAGGTTATAGCCGCCGCACGCGCCGTCTACGTTCAAGATCTCCCCCGCAAAATACAGCCCGCCGCACAGCTTACTCATGAGATCGCCGTCCGTCTCTTTCAGGGGGATGCCGCCCCGCGTCACCTGCGCTTCGGCAAAGCCGAGCGTGCCCGTTACGGTGAGCGGGAACGCTTTCAGAAGGGAGAGGAGCCTGCCGCGCTCCCCGCCCGCGCGGGCATACAGCTGCCGCGCAAGCCCGTTGTTGACGATGCAAAGGAGCCCGTCCTCCCCCTCTTTGAGGGCGGCAGAAAGGCGGTCCTGCCCGACTTCGGGCAGAAAATCGATGAGGAGGGTATCCCCCGCCTCCGCATAGGAAGAGGCGCGGAAGACCGCATCGCCCGAGACGCCGTTCTCGGTAAAGAGCACGTCGCCGCGGCAGGAAAAGCGCGCCTTCCCGCCGCGCAGCACCTTGAGCCCCGCATCCACGCGGATGCCCCTGAGCCCGCGCACCGCATCGGGCGAAGTGCGCAGGCGCACCAGAACGGGCGAGAGCGGCGTGACGGTGTGCCCGAACGCCTCCGCCAAGGCATACGCCGTGCCGTCCGTGCCGAAGTTGGGCGCGGCGCATCCGCCCGCGGCAAGCACCACGGCATCCGCCCGCACCTCGCCCTCCGCCCATGCGGCGGCAAACGCAGCTCCCCTTTTTTGCAGGGAGGTGACGCGCGCATCCGTGATCGTCTCCACGCCGAGGCGGGCGAGCTCGCGGCGGAAGAGATCGGTCACCGCGGAAGCCTGCCGCCCTGCGGGATACACCCTGCCGCGCCCATCGGGCAGAAAGATGCCACCCATGCCCTCGAGGAAGCGCACCGCATCCTCCCAAGAAAAGCGCGCAAGCACCTTAGCGACCTTTTGCGGATCGTCCGAAGTATAGTGCTCTGCGGCAATGCGGACGTTGGTCACGTTCCCCTGCCCGTTGCCCGTGGCGGCGAGCTTGCGCCCCAGCCGCCCGCCGCGCTCGAGCAGCACGACCTGCTTTTTTGTGCGGGCGAGCATCACGGCACACGCCAAACCTGCCGCTCCGCCCCCGATAATTGCAATTTTCACCATATTCTTATCATATCGCAAAGAAAAAGTTTTGTCAATGTATTGACCCGAGAGAAATTTCGTGGTACAATAGAAGAAATCTGTTATAGGATGAATTACAAAAGGAGTATGTTTATGACTGCATTACTGAACGCTGAGAACACAATCCTTGAATATCTCAAAGACCATTTGGTTCTCACAATTATCCTCGGCGTGATCATTGTGCTCATCATCGCGCTCGTCATCACCATGATCGTGATGTCCGTGAAGTACAAGAAGCAAAAGCGCGAAGAAGCGCTCGCAGAGGAAGCAGCACCCGCGGAAGAGAATGCCGAAGCGCCTGCCTTCGCAGAAGAAGCAGCGCCCGCAGCCCCTGCCGCCGAAGAGACGGTTGCCGAGCAGCCTGTGGAGGAGCCCGCAATTGCGCCCGCAGAGGAGCCCGCGCCCGTCGTCGCAGAGGAGCCCGCCGCAGCGGAAGAGCCCGCGGAGGAAGTCGTGCCCGAGCCCGCGCCCGAGCATGATCCCGAACCCGAAGAGGAGCCCGTCGTCGCCGAGCAGCCCGTCAAGGAGCCTGCTCCCGCAGCAGCGGCGCCCGCAGAAAAAACGCAGGCAACGGAGGTAACGGAAATGAAGAAACCCGAAAAGAAGCCCGCCGCAAAGAAGACGGCTGCCGCCGCGCCCAAGAAGGCGCCCGCAGCTGCCAAGAAGCCCTCTTCCGCCATCAAGCGCGGCCCCGTCGGCAAGTGGATCATCCGCGCGACGGAGAACGGCACCTTCCACTTCGAACTGCGCGCCTCCAACGGCGAAGTCATGATCGTGAGCGGCGAGTACGCGACTGCGGCAGGCGCCAAGAGCGGCATCTCCACCTATAAAAAGAGCATCGAGGCGGGCAACTTCAACATCAGCGAGACGAAGACGGGCGACTTTGTGTTCCGCCTGCTCAACTCGCAGAAGCGCTTGCTGTGCGTCAGCTCCAACTACGATACGCGCGCAAACTGCGACAGCGCCGTCGAATCGACCAAGCGTTGGGCGACGTCCGATGTGATCGAAGTCGCAGAAGACTGAGCTTTATAACCGAAGAAAAACTCCCCGTTGCGGGGAGTTTTTTGATTGAATGGATTTGGGGGGCGCGCCCCCCATTTTTTGAGTATAAAGGTGCACCCGCGACGGCGCGCAGGAGCGCGCTAATCGTCGAAACCGAACAGATCGTTGGGCGTAATATCCAGCCTGCGGCAAAGCAGCACGATCTTTTCGTAATCGAGCTCCACTTTGCCCGTCTCGTAATCGCTGTAATCGGATTGGTACTTGTTGAGCTCCGCCGCGATCTGCCTTTGCGTGACGCCCTTTGCCTGCCGTGCCGCCTTCAAATTTTCTCCTACCTTTTTTGCAAGTTCCATACGCTGCCACCTCAGTATGGAATATAGGAATTTTTTCTATGAAATTGTTGACTTATAGGAAATTTTCCTATATAATATTTGTGATCATATTACAAGGAGAAAATGCCATGGAAGTACACAAACCCTATATGAAGTACGAACCGCGCTGGAAAAAGCACGGGATCTTCAAATTAGCGACATACTTTATCGTGTTTCTGATGCTGATCCTGCTCATTTTTCTGCCCGTGTTCCGCGTTGACTTCACAAAAATGGACGAAGAGCAGGCACAGGCTGCACTCTTTTCCCCCTCCACCCTGCCGAAACTGCACGATATTGCAGAGAGCGGCAATTGGCTCTTCGATGAAAACGCTTTCAGCTTCAGTTTTTCAATTTTTGACGAAGCCTACGCAGGGCGCAATCCGATTCTCGATGCATTCCCGGAAAACGGCTCGGGAAATATCGGAAACGGGGAGGATTCCGCCCATCTGCCGCCCAAGGACGTGGCGGAGACGGCGGCAAACGCCGCTGGAATGGCGGGAACGGTCGCCATTATCGCACTTGCCATCGGTGCGGCGGGCATCGTCGTTCTGATCGCAGTTACACTGTATCGCACGGTCTCCACTGAAAACTACGCTATTCATATGTACGATAAGATCAAATGGCGGCGGGATTCCGAGAGCGGGTGGCACAAACAGCGCGGATCATGGATGGGCAGCCTTGACGCTATATTCTCTATCTATATCGCTATGGCGTTAATCAGCGTACTCATTTCACTCACGACGAGCGGTAACGGATACACGAACTACACCGTAAGTTACTTTTCGCTCATGACTGGCGTTTCAGGATGGCTATGGTTTCTTGCGGTTCTTGCACTCGCCGCGATCGCGCTGCAAATCGCAGCTGCAATCTTTAAGAGCCGAATCCGTACGGATATCCTGCACGAGGAATACGATACGCCGCCCGTTGCGCCGCAATCGCCCCTTGAAGAGCCGTTCCCCGAACTTTCAGCCGCACGGCAGCACTCCGTTGCCGCCGCGCAGCAAAACCAACTCCCGCAGGGTGCGGCGCGTCCCCCTTACGCATATTACTATCCCTATCCGAACGAATATGCGCAGCCGAACGCGGCGCAAAATCCGCAGAACCGGCAAGCCCCGCCGTATGGCTTTGCGCCCGCTCCTATGGAGCCGAGCGGCGCGGTCCCTCCCGCCGCGCAGCAGGCAGCCGCGCCGACTCCCGCGGCACCTGCGCCCGATAAGCAAGCACCGCCTGCGGCGCCTGAGGACGGTAAAAAAGTACCGCCTGCGGCGATTGCAGACGAAAACAAACCTGTATGAAGAGAGGCATCCGAACGGATGCCTCTCTTCCTGTAACTTACACTTTGTAGTCGCCGATCTCGCGCGATTTTTCGATCTCGAAAAACACCTCGGCGAGCGCATCGGTATTTGCCTCGGCAATGCGCCCCGCATCTGCAAGACGCGCCGCGGCAGGATCGATGGGGAGCTTTGCAACAGCGGGGATGCCGTATTCCTTGGCGAGCGCCTCTGCCTTGCTCGCGCCAAAGATCTCGTGCCGTTTGCCGCAATCGGGGCAGACGAAATAGCTCATGTTCTCCACAAGCCCGAGCACGGGAACGTTCATCATCTTTGCCATGTTGACCGCCTTTTTGACGATCATCTCCACAAGGTCCTGCGGGGTGGTGACGATGACGATGCCGCTCAGCGGGATGCTCTGGAAGACGGAGAGCGGCACGTCGCCTGTGCCGGGCGGCATATCGATGAACATGATATCTACGTCCTCCCAAAGAACGTCCGTCCAGAACTGCACCGCCGCCCCCGCGATGAGGGTGCCGCGCCACACGACGGGGTCGTCTTCGTGCTCCAAGAGGGCGTTCATCGACATCATCTGCATGCCGCTCTTGGTGCGGACGGGGTAGATCGTCCCCTCCTCCCCGTAGGCGCGCGTCGTCACGCCGAACGCCTTGGGAATGGAAGGTCCCGTAATATCCGCGTCAAGCACGGCGACGCGGTTTCCGCGCGCCTGCGCCCGTACGGCGAGCAGAGAGGTGACGAGCGATTTTCCCACGCCCCCTTTGCCGCTCGCGACGGCGATGACCTTTTTCACCTTTGCGCCCTCGTGGAGCGGTTTTACAAAGGACTGTTTGTCCCGCGAGGAACAGTTGCTGCTGCAAGTGGAGCAGTCGTGCGTACAATCTGCCATACCTTCTTCTCCCTTTTTATTTTCTCTGATTCAGCGCGTAGTAGCGCCCTTTCGCCTGCATGAGTTCTTCGTGCGAGCCCTGTTCGGCAATGCCCTTATCGGCGATGAACAAAATCCTGTCCGCCTTGCGGATAGTGGAAAGACGGTGCGCCACGATGAACGACGTCTTGCCTTCGAGAATGCGGTCGAGCGCCGCCTGAATGAGCAGCTCCGTCTCCGAATCGATGGCGCTCGTCGCCTCGTCCAGAATGACGATGCGGGGGTTCTTCAAGACGATGCGCGCGAAGGACAGAAGCTGTTTTTCGCCTGCGGAAAGCCCTTCGCCCCGTTCGCCGAGCCGGGCATGATACCCGTCGGGGAAGCGCGCCGCAACACGGTCGCAGTAGATCGCCTCCGCCGCGGCGATGCACTCCTCGTCCGTCGCTTCGGGCGTGCCGTAGCGGATATTATCGAGAATGCTGCCCTTAAAGATGAACGGCTCCTGCATGAGCACGCCGATCTCCTTGCGCAGGGAGTGCAGCGTGAGCGAACGCACGTCGTGCCCGTCCACCGTCACGCTCCCCTCGCCCACGTCGTAAAAGCGCGTCAGAAG
>CALVLO010000008.1 GCA_944338265.1 uncultured Clostridia bacterium | reverse complement strand
TCATCGACGAGCATACGGAGATCAACGAGTTCAAAAAGCAGCTCATGTGGTCGGACGTCATCTGGAAGCGCAAATAACAGAGGAGCTCGGGGCGGTACGGCGTACCGCCCCGCAATTTTATCATGTTTTTCAAACAATATCTCTTCGGCGATACCGCCGTCTACTATGCGGAGTGCCCCGTCGAGGGGCACGAGGGCAAAACGGCGGTGGGGCTCGCCATGTATCCCAAAGATGTTGCCGTCTCTCCCGAACAGCTGCACTGCGATAGCCTCGTGCAGGTTGCCTTTACGGGGGACGAGGGGCTCATCGATTACACCTTCGGCGTGACGATGCGCAACCGCGCCTCCACCGTTCTGCATGTGGAAAAGCAGACGGCGGACGAGTGCGGCGTCGTGACAATTCTCTCCGACGGAAAGGGCAATACCTATACGCATTTTTTGGAATACGACGGGCAGACGGGCGTGTTCGCGCTCTCCGTGCGCTATGAGAACGGAACGGGCGCGGAGCGCACGCTCGAAATGCTCGAAAGTTTTTCACTCAGCGGCATCGGTGCGCCTTCCGACGGGCTGAACAGCACCTGCGGGCTGACGCTCCACCGCATGACGAGCGCATGGTCGCGCGAGTGCCGCCCCAAGGCGGATACGTTCGCGCAGCTCGGGCTGGATATGAGCTGGGCGCGCTACGGCGTAAAGTGCGAAAAGTGGGGGCAGGTCGGCAGTATGCCCGACCGCGGCTGGTATCCGTTCGCCGCCATTGAGGACGTGTCTGCGGGCGTCGTGTGGGCGGTGCAGATCGAGGCTCCCTATTCGTGGCAGCTCGAAGTGTACAAGGAAAAGGAGACGTGCGCGCTCTCGGGCGGCATGGGCGACTACGAATTTGCGCATTGGCGCAAAAAAGTGCCTGCGGGTGCGACTTTTACAACGGATAAGGCGTATCTGCGCGTTTTGCGCGGGAGCGTTTTGCAGGCACAAAATGCCCTCGTCGCCGCCGCGGATGCCCGCCTTCGGGTCCCCGCAAGCGAGGCGTCTCTGCCCGTCCTCTTCAACGAATACTGCACCACATGGGGGGTGCCCTCGGCGGAAAACATCTCCGCCATTTTGCAGGCGATCGCCCCGCTTCCCATCGACTATTTCGTCATCGACTGCGGTTGGTACAAGCCGGAGGATAAGGGTTGGTGCAACGCCATCGGCGATTGGAAGGAGAGCGGCACGCTCTTCCCGCACGGCGTAAAGGCGGTTGCCGACGCGATCCGCGCGGAAGGACTTCGCCCCGGCATCTGGTTTGAGTTTGAAGTCGCGGGGCGGGACAGCGACGCCTTCCACAACGAGGGTATGCTCCTGAAACGGGACGGCGCGGTCATCACCAGCAAGAACCGCCGTTTCTTCGATCTGCGTCTTCCCGCCGTCAACGCCTATATATCCGCCCGTATGACCGACTTTTTGGCAAAAAACGGCTTCGGATATATCAAGATCGACTACAACGATACCTACGGCGTCGGCTGCGACGGGGCAGAGAGCCTCGGCGAGGGCGGGCGGCAGGTCGCCGAAGAGAGTCTTGTGTGGCTTAACAAGATCAAACAGGCTGTGCCCGATATCGTCATCGAAAATTGTTCTTCGGGCGGCAGCCGCATCGAGCCCAAGCGCATGAACATGGTCTCCATGTGCTCCTTTTCGGATGCGCACGAGTGTGCGGAGATCCCGCTCGTGGCGGCGAATGTCTCGCGCGTCATCCCCGCGCGACAGGCGCAGATCTGGGCGGTGCTGCGGGAGAAGGATACGCCCTCGCGCACGATCTATTCGCTGTGCGCCGCCATGATCGGGCGCATCTGCCTCTCGGGCGACGTGCTGCACATGCCCGCGGAGAAGCTCGAGCTCATCCGCGCGGGGCTCGCCTTTTACGAGCGCGTCAAACCCATTGTCAAAGCGGGTGAGATCGTCTGCATCGATTGCGACGTGGAATACTACCGCGCGCCCAAGGGCAGGCAGATCTATATCAAGGAGCTGGGCGGCGAGCGGCTCGTCATCGTCCACCGCCTCGAGGGCGCGGGCGAGATCGTGCTCGATTGCGCAGGCTACGCGCTCGCGGCGGCGTACACCGATCTGGAATACACCTTTTCGGATGCGCTGCGCATCACGGACGGGGGCGATTACAAGGCGGGGGCATTCCTCCTCAAAAAGCGCGCCTGAATCTTGCGGGCGGGGATTGACATTCCCGTCCGTTTTTCTTATAATATAGAAAAGAACGTCAAGGGGAAGGAATATGGAAGAGAAGGCTTTGCGGCAGCTCCTGGAAGAAAAGGGGCAGACGCAGCTGTTACAATGGTGGGGGGAACTCGATGCAAACGGGCGGGAAAAGCTCGCCCGCCAGATCGCCTGTATCGATTGGGAGCAGCTATCCCGCCCCGCATCGGTCGGCGCGCGCGGCAAGATCGCGCCCATCGAGGGTCTCTCCGTCGAGGAGATCGCCGCGCGGCGGGCGGAGTTTGCCGCCGTCGGTCAGGCGGCGCTGCGCGCGGGCAAGGCTGCAGCCGTCCTCCTTGCAGGCGGGCAGGGCACGCGGCTCGGCTCGGATGCGCCCAAGGGCACCTTCAATATCGGCATCACGCGTCCGCTGTATATCTTCGAGCAGCTCATCCGCAATCTCACGGAGGTCACAAACGCCTGCAATGCGCGCATCCCGCTCCTTATAATGACGAGCGAAAAGAACGATGAAGAGACGCGCGCCTTCTTTGCCTCGCACGAGTATTTCGGCTACCCGCGCGAAGATATTTTCTTCTTCCGTCAGGCAATGTCGCCCTGCGTCGGGCTGAACGGCAAGATTCTTTTAGAGGCAAAGGATGCGCTCGCCTCTTCGCCCAACGGCAACGGCGGGTGGTACGCCTCGCTCGAGCGGGCAGGGCTTGCGGAAAAGATGCGCGCCCGCGGCGTGGCGTGGTACAACGTCTTTGCGGTGGATAACGTGTTGCAGCGCATCTGCGATCCCGTCTTTTTGGGCGCGACCATCCTGAGCGGCAAGGCGAGCGGGGCAAAGGTGGTGCAAAAGGCTGCCCCCCGTGAGCGCGTGGGCGTCCTGTGCCTCGAAGACGGGCTGCCCGCCGTCGTCGAATATTACGAGATCGACGATGCCATGGCAACGCTGCGCGCCGCAGACGGCAAGCTCTTGTACCGCTACGGGGTGATCCTCAACTACCTCTTCCGCGCAGACGTGCTCGAACGCATCGCACGCGAGCGCCTCCCGCTGCACGCGGCAAAGAAAAAGATCCCGTATCTCGCACCCGACGGCACTTTTGTAGAGCCCGCAGAGGAGAACGGCTACAAATTCGAGACGCTCATCCTCGATATGGTGCGCTGCGCGGGGAGCTGTCTGCCCTTCGAGGTCGTGCGCGAGCGCGAGTTTGCCCCCATCAAGAACAGAACGGGCGTCGACAGCGTGGAGAGCGCGCGCGAATTGCTCAAACAAAACGGAGTGGAACTGTAATGGATAACGGACTTTCCAAAGCAACGGAAGAATTTTTGGTGCAGCTCGTGCGGCTGAACGGCACCATGAAGGAGCTCTTTTCCTCGGGCAACGTCGCACTCTTTTCCGAGATGAACGATGCGATCAAAAAGATGCACGCCGTGCAGCATGGCAGCACGGACAGCGTGCTTTCCGCGCTCGATCCCGAGTGCGCCGTCATCTACGGCAATTTCGATATGATCGTCAAACTCCTCCGCACAACGGACGGCGAGATCGATCCCGCCGCGCAAAAGGGGCTCAACAAGCTCCTGCACAATATCGATGAGGCAGTCGTCAACATCGCCGCTGCCGTCGGGCTCGTATAAAAACCGCGCGCAGGTGTGCGTTTTGGAAGAAATGCCAAGCGGCATTTTCTAAGTTTTGTTTTCAAGAGGATAGGCAATGTCAAGAAGATCAAAGCAGCGCGCCGCCCGCGAGGCGGCAAAAAAGCACCCGAAGTTGTTTGCGGCAGTCGTCATCATTTTGGTGATCGCGCTCATTCTCGGGGTATGTTACTATTTTTTCATCTATAAAAAGAAGCATCCGGCTCCTGCGGGCGCGCCGGGCGTCGTTGCGGGCAGCGTCGCGGAAATCGCCTCGGCGGATCTCTCCATTCACTTTATCGCGCCCGCGGTCAAGGCGAGCGGCGACAGTGCGCTCATCAAAGTCGGCAATACCGAGGTGCTCATCGATGCGGGTCCCAACAAGTCGAATACGGCGGAGATCGCCGATTATCTCGAAGCATACTGCACGGACGGGGTGCTCGAATACGTCATCGCGACCCATTCGGACAGCGATCATATCGCGGGATTCGTCGGGGCGAGCTCGGGCGGCAAACGCAACGGGATCTTGTATACTTACCGCGTCGGCACGCTCATCACCTTCGATCAGGTGACCGAAGAGACGGCGCTCTACAACGATTATTGCGAAGCCATCGAATACGCAAAGGAGCAGGGGACGGCGGTCTACACGGGGCTGCAATGCTGGAACGGAGCGGACGGCGCAAAGCGTACATATTATCTCGACGAAGCGCAGACGATCTCCATGAACATTTTGTACAACTACTATTACGAGCACGTCTCGCCCGATAACAACAACCATTCCGTCTGCATGCTGCTCTCGCAGAGCCTCGGCGAAGCGGAGAGCAAGCACTATCTCTTTACGGGCGATCTCGAAGAGGACGGCGAAATACGGCTGGTGGAAAATAACGATCTGCCCAAAGTCGAGCTGTACAAGGCGGGGCACCACGGGAGCAAAACGTCCTCCACGAACGCCCTTTTGGAGGTCATTCAGCCCAAATACGTCGCCGTGTGCTGCTGCGCGGGATACAATCAGTACGGCGCGGCGGAGGAGAATATCTTCCCCACGCAGGCGTTCTGTGACCGCATCGGCGCGTATACCGATAAGGTGTATGTCACCATCATGTGGGATGAAGCGACGGACGGCTTTGCCCCCATGAACGGCGATATCGTGTTCTATTACGGCAAATCGGAGAGCGAGGCGGAAAAATCGCTCAAACTCTGGTGCTCCAACAACAGCACCGTGCTCAAAGATACGGAGTGGTTCCAAAAAAACCGCACATGGAGCGGCGTTTAGCATGGAGATCACAGCCATCACCCCGCAAAAACACGATCCCAAGCGCTGCAATCTCGAAGTAGACGGCAGGTTTTTCTGCGGCATGCAGCTCATCACCGTCATGGAGCACCGCTTAAAAGTGGGCGCCGCCGTCACGGAAGAGGAGCTCTCCGCCCTGCAGCTCGCGGGTGAGAAGCAGACGGCGCTCGATAAGGCGCTCTCGCACATTTCCGCCTCCATGAAGACGGAGCGCGAGATCCGCGATTTCCTCCGCCGCAAGGGGTACTTGCAGGACGTCACCGACTACGTCGTGCAAAAAATGCAGGATTACGGCTTTCTCGATGATGCCGCTTACGCCAAGGCGTATGCGGAGAGCGCGGGCAAGCGCAAGGGCGGGCGGCTCATCCGCATGGAGCTCAGGCACAAGGGCGTGGCGGAGGATGCCATCGACGATGCGCTCGCTTCGCTCGAAGAGGGCGGCGCGGCGGAGGCGGTGCTCCGCAAGTATGTGCGCGGCAAGCCTGCCGAAAAAAAGACGATGCAAAAGGCATATGCGCACCTCATCTCCAAGGGGTTCGATCACGAGAGCGCGCGCGCCGCGCTGCGTACTGTCTTTTGCGAAGAAGACTGCGAGGAGGATTAACGTGAAATACGCCTATTCCAACGATCAGATGCGCCGCTTCGACGAGGCTGCGATCGCATCGGGCACGCCCTCGCGCACCCTCATGGAGCGGGCGGGCGAAGCGCTTGCGCGCGCCGTCAAAGAGGCACTCGCGCGCACGGGCGGCGGGGATGCGCTCTTCGTGTGCGGCGGCGGCAACAACGGCGGCGACGGGTTCGTCGCCGCGCGCATCCTTCACAAGGCGGGCGAAGATGTCGCCGTGCTCTGTCTCGCCAAAAAATTTTCGCCCGACTGCGCGGCGGTCAAGGCAAAATATAAGGGCGAGGTCTTGGGGCGCATCCCGCGGCGGCGGTACGCCGTGATCGCAGATTGCCTCTTCGGGACGGGGCTCACCCGCCCGCCGGAGGGGGAGAGTGCCGCGCTCATCGCCTTCATCAACGGGAGCGGCGCACACGTCATCGCCTGCGATCTGCCCAGCGGGCTCTCCGCGGGCGGCATTGCGGGGGAGGCGTGCGTCCGCGCGGACGAGACGGTCACGATGGGGCAGCGCAAAGCCGCGCTCCTTCTCTCGGACGGCGCCGATATGGCGGGGGAAGTCTCCGTCGCGGAGATCGGCATCCCCGCCGCGGAAGGCGGCGCAGAAGTGTGGGAGGATGGCGACGTGGCGCGCCTCTTCCCGAAGCGCCCTTCCAACACGCACAAGGGCAGCTACGGCACGGCGTGCCTCTTGGCGGGGAGCGCATACAGCGGCGCGGCGTTTCTCGCCGCGGGCGCGTGCCTCAGATCGGGCGCGGGCTACACCAAGCTCTGCGTCCCGCCCAAGCTCTACCCGCACGCCGTGGGCAAACTTCCCGCCGCCGTGCTGCGCGAATATCAGGCGCTTGATGGCGATATCCTCGCCGCCAACGCCATCGCCGCGGGCATGGGCGCGGGCGTGAGCGAGCTCTTGTATGTGCACCTTACCGAACTTTTGAGCACCTATACGGGCACGCTCATCCTCGATGCCGATGCGCTCAACACGCTCGCCGCCTACGGCACGGAGGTGCTCAAACAGCACGCCTGCAATGTCATCCTCACCCCGCATCCCAAGGAATTTTCCCGCCTGACGGGGCAGAGCGTCGCGGCGATCTTGTCCGATCCCGTCGGCGCGGCACAGGCGTTCGCGGCGCAGTTCGGCGTAACGGTGCTCTTAAAGAACAACCGCTCCGTCATCACGGACGGCGCGCGCACGGCGATCAATCCCACGGGCTCGCCCGCCCTCGCCAAAGGGGGGAGCGGCGATGTGCTCTCGGGGCTGCTCGCGGGCACCTGCGCGCGGGGCGTTGCGCCATTCGAGGCGGCTTGCGCGGCGAGCTATCTCTTGGGACGCGCGGGGGAGATCGCCGCACAGACGTGGGGCGAGTACGCGCCCGATGCCGCAGACGTGATCGCCTGCATCGCAGGGGCGCAGCGCTCCGTTTGCGGCGGGCGTTAAAACAGCGCAGAGGGGAGGCAGCACGCCTCCTTTTTTGCTGCAAAAAAGTTGGTATTCGCTCAGCTTATAGATGATATAAGAAATTTCAAGGATGGCGGCGCAAAAAAGGGCTTTTCAGCCTTTGCCATTCCCGTTTGTATCTGCTATAATAAGTTACACAAATACCTCGGCGCACCGCGCCGAAATCGTAAGGAGAGCGAAGTATGGATTATGTAGAGAGCGTTTTGGAAGATCTGAAGGCAAAGAACCCCGGCGAGCCCGAGTTCCATCAGGCTGCAACGGAGATCTTAAACGGGCTGCGCCCCGTCATCGCCAAGCACCCCGAGTACGAGAAGGCGGCGCTTTTGGAGCGCTTTGTCGAGCCCGAGCGCGTCATCCTGTTCCGCGTGCCGTGGGTAGACGATGCGGGCAACGTGCACGTCAACAAGGGCTACCGCGTGCAGTTCAACAGCGCCATCGGTCCCTACAAGGGCGGGCTGCGCTTCCACCCCTCCGTCAACCTTTCCATCATCAAGTTCTTGGGGCTCGAGCAGATCCTCAAAAACAGCCTCACGGGGCTGCCCATCGGCGGCGGCAAGGGCGGCAGCAACTTCGATCCCAAGGGCAAGAGCGATAACGAGATCATGCGCTTCTGCCAGAGTTTCATGACGGAGCTGCAGCGCCATATCGGGCAGGATACCGATGTCCCCGCAGGCGATATCGGCGTCGGCGGCAGGGAGATCGGCTACCTCTTCGGGCAGTACAAGCGCATCCGCGATGAGCACGTCGGCGTGCTCACGGGCAGGGGGCTCTCCTACGGCGGCAGCCTCGTGCGCACCGAGGCAACGGGCTACGGGCTCGTGTATATCACGGCGGAGGCGCTCAAAGCGCGCGGCGACAGTTTCAAGGGCAAAACGGTCGTCGTCTCCGGCTCGGGCAACGTTGCGATCTATGCCACCGAGAAAGCGCAGCAGCTCGGCGCGAAAGTCGTCGCTCTGTACGATTCCAACGGCTATATCTACGACAAAGAGGGCATCAAGCTCGACGTTGTCAAGCAGATCAAGGAAGTGGAGCGCGGGCGCATCAAGGAGTATGCGGCGCGCGTGAAGGGTGCGGAGTACCACGAGGGCTGCAAGGGCATCTGGAGCATCCCCTGCGACATCGCGCTCCCCTGCGCCACGCAGAACGAGATCGATGGCGACTCCGCGCGCATCCTCGTCAAAAACGGCGTCAAGTACGTTGCCGAGGGCGCGAACATGCCCACCAACCTCGAGGGCATCGAGGTCTTCCAGAAGGCGGGCGTGGTGTTCCTTCCCGCCAAGGCGGCGAACGCGGGCGGCGTCGCAACGAGCGCGCTCGAGATGGCGCAGTCGAGCGGGCGCCTCTTCTGGACGTTCGAAGAGGTCGATCAGAAGCTGAAAACCATCATGGTCAACATCTACCACAACATGGACGCCGCCGCCAAGGAATACGGCTGCGAGGGCGACTATGTGGCAGGCGCGAACATTGCGGGCTTCATCAAGGTCGCCAATGCGATGATGGCGCACGGCATCGTATAAGGCGCGTAAAAATGCACAAAAACTTCCCGCATGCAGGTGCGGGAGGTTTTTTGCTTTTCCCCCCGCACCCGCCCCGCGCAAGAATTTTTCATAAAAAGAGTGAAAAAGCATTTACAATTGCGCGCATTTCGGTTACAATAGGGAACGGCACTATCATAATAGGGAATATACGCAGGCATGTTCAACAGCAAAAAACAGCAAAAATTATCCATCTTTTACCGCGTCACGCTGCTCGTGGCGCTCGTGTTCCTCGTCTTCGGGCTCGCCTTCCTCGGCTCCTTCCGCAGTACGGGCAAGGCTTACGAGCTCGTCGCCAAGGGCGAGACGGATGCCGAAACGCCCGCCGTCATCTTCCATCTTACCAACCCGACCAAGGAGACGGAGGATGGCGGAACGGAGACGACCAGGCTCCGCGTCGCCGCCGTCTATGTGAACGTGGGCGCGGTCTATCAGACGGCGGGGCAGAGCGGCGTCTTGCAGTTGGATTGGGCTTCCACGAGTTCAAGCTCCTTCAACTCCACCACCCGCCGCGCCAAGCTCGCCGTCGAAAACTTCTTCACGGCGCCTTCCGCAGAGGAAGAAGATGCGGAAGACGAGGAAGAAGCACCGCTCAAATCGGTCAAACTCTTTTCTTGGGGCGCCTTCGAGCCGGAGGACGATAGCTGGACGGTGAGCAGCCAGCCCTATGTGCGGCTCATCGCCACGGAATGCAATCTGCTCGTCAACGAGGTCGTGTTCGTGGGCGAGGAGCTGGATGAAAACAGCAACGGCACGGGCAAGCTCCGCGTCATCCCGACGAAAGTCTACGATGCCATCCCGCTCGGGAACGAGGGGGGCGAAGAGGCGGAAGAAGCTGCCCGCGCCATGCTCGATCGCCAAAGCCATATCCCCAATGCGGGCGGCTACCGCTTTTACGATTATTCCGCAGGGGAGCGCACCGCGCTCGTCTCGATCGCGGAGATGCGCGAGGGCAGCAAGTACGGCGCGGAAAACGTCTATGCGGGCGAGCGCGTCTACGGCGCGTTCGGCATCGATCTGTTGGCGCTCGGCACCTCGATCTTCGGCATGAGCCCCTTCGGGCTGCGCTTTTTCCCCATGCTCGCCGCCTTCGGTGCGCTGCTCGCGGGCGTCGCGCTCGTGAGAAGGGTCTCGGGGAGCGACGTCGCGGGGCTCGTGTTCGCCGTCCTCTTCGCGCTCTCGGGCTTCACGCTCGCCTACGGCGGGCTGGGCACGCCCCTCATGTTCGGCGTGTTCTTCCTCCTGCTCTCGTTCGAGCGCTGCCACCGCTTTTATGCGCAGGGCATGAAGCGGGCGCACATCCTCTCCTGCGTGCCGCTCATCCTTGCGGGGCTTTCGGCAGCCTGCGCGGTGTGCGTGCACGGCGCGTTCGTCCTGCCCGCCCTCGGCGTCGCGCTGCTCTTTGCCGCGGGCATGGTGCGGCAGGAGCGCGTGCGTCGGCACTATCTCGATAAGGCGATCGCCTATGCGGAGTCTCTTCCCGAAGGGGAAGGGGAGGAAGCGTTGGAGCGCGTCTCCGCAGAGCAGAAGGCGGCAGATGTCGCCGCGGAGTACCGCACCAAGCGGGCGGCGGCTTGCGCCTCCTTTGCAGCGGGCTTCTTTATCGGCGTCGTCGCGGTGGCGCTCCTTTCCATGCTGCCCGCCTACTTCCTGTATGTCAAATTGTACGATAACCCCGCTTCGCCCGTGCACAGCATCTTCTATTTCATGTGGAAGAGCTTTGCAGGCGGCTTTGCGGGCGTGAACGCGGGCGGCGCGCAGGGCAACCCGTGGAATATCTTCGCCGTGCTCGCCCGTGCGGACGGAACGGCATATTCCGCCGTATGGGGCGCCTTCCTCAACCCCGTCTGCCTTGTGGCTGTACTGTTTGCGGTGGGCTATTGCGTGCGCAACATCGTGTGCATCCTGCGGTCGCAGGCGTGGGGCAAGGCGGAGCGCAAGCTCGCCCGCGAAACGGCAGTCCTGCTTGGCGGCGCGCTGTTTTGCGTCATCGCCGCATTGGCGGCGCACGCTTCGGCGGCGTTCGTCGTGCTCTTCTATCTCTTCCTGTTCGCGCTCGCGGCGTGCGGCGCGCACACCTTCGCTTCGTCGGAGGGGAAAACGGGCAAGATCGCGCGCATCGTCCTTTGGTCGGCGCTCGGGTGCGCCGTCGTCATGTTTGCGCTCTACTTCGTCTTCCTCACGGGGCTGCCCGTGCAGGCTTCGCTCATCACCAAGATCTTCGGTTAAACAAAGGAGGAGGGAAAAATGATCGCCAAGATCGTATGCTATGCGCTCAACGGGCTCGAGGGCGTACCCGTAGAGGTGGAGACGGATGTCAACCGCGGCATCCCCGCCTACGAGATGGTGGGCTTGCCCGATACTTCCGTCAAGGAGAGCAAAGAGCGCGTGCGCTCGGCGCTCAAAAACAGCGGGCTCCTGTTCCCCATGAACAAGATCACCATCAACTTCGCTCCCGCCGATATCAGGAAGGAGGGCGCCTCCTTCGATCTTGCCGTCGCCGTCAGCCTTTTGAAGGCGAGCGAACAGCTCGTGGGCGCGGAGACGGACGGCACCGTCTTTTTGGGCGAGCTCGCCTTAAACGGCGATCTGCGTCCCATTTCGGGGCTGCTGCCCATCCTCATTTCGGCAAAGGGGCACGGCTTTTCCCGCTTCATCGTTCCCGCGGGGAACGCGCGGGAGGCGAGCTTTTTGGGCGGGGCGGAGATCTATCCCGCGGCCTCGCTCGGCGAGGTCGTGCGCCATCTTTTGGGCGTGCAGCCCATCCCTCCGCTCCAAACGCAGATCTTCGTCCCGCACGCCTCCAAAAAGCAGGGCGGGGCAGATCTCAAATATGTCAAGGGTCAGCCCGTGGCGCGCCGCGCGCTCGAGATCGCCGTCGCGGGCGGGCACAATCTGCTGCTCGTCGGTCCGCCCGGAACGGGCAAGACCATGCTCGCGCGCTGCCTTCCCACCGTCATGCCCGATCTCACCTTCGAAGAGGCGCTCGAGATCACCAAGATCCATTCCGTGGCGGGCACGCTGGGGGAGGAGGGCATCGTCACGGAGCGTCCCTTCCGCACCCCGCACCACACCGCAACGGTCGTCGCCATGTGCGGCGGCGGCAACCGCGTCGTGCGCCCGGGCGAGATCTCGCTCGCGCACGGGGGCGTGCTCTTTTTGGATGAGCTGCCCGAATACATGCGCTCCGCACTCGAAGCGATGCGCCAGCCGCTCGAAGATGGCAAGATCACCGTCTCCCGCGCCTCGGGCACCATCACCTTCCCCGCGCGCTTTATGCTGTGCGCGAGCATGAACCCTTGCCCCTGCGGCAACTACGGCTCGGCAGACCGCGTCTGCACCTGCACGCCCGCCGAGATCAGGCGGTACCGCCGCAAAGTCTCGGGTCCGCTTCTCGACCGCATCGATCTTCAGGTGGAGGTCGATAGCGTCGCCTACGACGATCTCTCCGTCTCGGGCAAGCAAGAGAGCTCCGCCGCCGTCAAGGAGCGCGTGGATATGGCGCGCTGCATCCAGCGGAGCCGCTTCGAGGGGACGCGCGTCACGGTGAACGCGGAGATGGGGGAGCACGAGATGGAAGCATACTGCGCCCTCAACCGCGAGAGCGACGAGATCTTGCGCGCCGCGTTCGAAAAGATGCAGCTCTCCGCCCGCGCGCGCAGCCGCATCATCAAGGTCGCGCGCACCATTGCAGACCTTGCCGCGAGCGAAGATATTTTGCCCGCGCACGTCTTCGAGGCTGTCTCCTACCGCATTTACGATAAGCTCGGCTGATATTTAAGGAGGGGCGGATGGAATATTCCCGCGCGGAACAGGCGATCATTTGGCTGTGTATGAGCACGCCGTTCGAAGACGGCGTGCGTGCCGCGCTCCTGCGGGCGGCGGGCGATCCCGCGCGTCTCATCCCCGATTTCGAAAAAATTTGCGCCGCAGTGATAGGATCGCCGCAAAACCGTGTATATAAGAGTGACCGTACCTCGCGCGAGAAGGAGGCGGAAGTTTGCCTCCGCGCGCTCGAAAAGCTCGGCTGCTTTGCCGTAACGGCGGCAAGCAGCGATTATCCCGCCGCCCTGCAGCATGCGTTCCGTCCGCCCGTCGTCCTCTACGGCATGGGCAACAGGGCGCTCTTGCGCGAGCGGAAGTTCTGCATCGTCGGCTCCCGCATCCTCCCGCCTTGGGCGGAGAAGACGGGCAAGGCGGTCGCAGAAGAGCTCACGGAGCGCTTTTGCATCGTCACGGGCTTTGCCGAGGGCGGAGACAGCGCCGCCATCGCGGGCGCCCTCCCTTCGGGCAGGCTCATCTGCGTCCTGCCTACGGGGATCGACGGCTGCTATCCCGCCTCGCATGCGGGGTTAAAGCGCGAAGTCGCCGCAAAGGGGCTGCTCCTCACCGAATATCCGCCGCACACGGGCGTGCAGAAGTTTTCTTTCCACGCGCGCAACCGCCTTTTGGCGGGGCTTGCGGAGGGCGTTCTGGTGCTCGCCGCGGGCGCAAAGAGCGGCACGCTCCTCACGGCGAACTGCGCGCTCGATTACGGCAGGGAGGTGTTCGCCCTCCCGCACAACGTCGGCGCGGCACAGGGCGTCGGCTGCAACGAACTCATCAAAAAGGGCGCGTACCTTTGCACGGGCGCGGAAGATATTTTCGCCGCCTTCGGCATGCAGCCGCGGGCGCGCAGCGCACCAAAGCTCTCGGAAGGGGAGGTGCGTGTGCTCGCCGTCCTCAACGGCGAGGGCGAACTGCACGCGGCACTCATCGCCGAAAAGGCGGGCATGCCCGTGTACGAGGCGCAGTCCTATCTTTCCTCTCTCGAGCTCAAGGGGCTCGCCGTCAAGGCGGGCGGCAACCGCTACGCCCCGCTCTCTCAATAAAGCAGGCGGCACGCCGCCGTAAGGAGTTGTATGGATCTCATCATCGTCGAATCGCCGAGCAAGGCAAAGACCATTTCCCGCTACCTCAAGGGCAAGTATCAGGTGGACGCATCGGGCGGTCACATCCGCGACCTCCCCGCCAAAAACCTCGGCGTCGCCATCGATCACAATTACGAACCGCGCTACGTCAATTCCCCCGGCAAGGAGGCGGTCATCAAGCGCCTCGCAGAGGAATCTGCGCGTGCCGACAGGGTATATCTCGCCACCGACCCCGACCGCGAAGGCGAGGCGATCTCATGGCATTTGCAAAACGTGCTCGGGCTGGATAAGGCGGGCAAGAACCGCATCGAGTTCAACGAGATCTCGCCCAAAGCCGTCGAAGCGGCGCTCGGCAACCCGCGCACCATCGACTATAACCTCGTCGACGCGCAGCAGGCGCGCCGCGTGCTCGACCGCCTCGTGGGCTACAAACTCTCGCCCCTTTTGAACGATAAGATCGGCAACGGGCTCTCGGCAGGGCGCGTGCAGTCGGTCGCGCTGCGCCTCGTCGTCGAACGCGAGCGGGAGATCACGGCATTCAAGCCGGAAGAGTATTGGACGATCGGCTTCGAGCTGCAAGACGAGGCGGGCAAGTATTCTCCCTTCAAGGCATCGCTCGAAAAGTTCAGGCACAAAAAGTTCAAAGTGGGCAGCAAGGCGCAGGCGGACGAAGTGCTCGCCGCCCTCGCCGCGGGCAGGTACGCCGTCGCCACGGTCAAAAAATCGGTCGCGCGTTCGCACGCGCCCGCGCCCTTCACCACGAGCACCCTCCAACAGGATGCCTCCAACAAACTCGGCATGACGGCGCCCGAGACCATGCTCATGGCACAGCACCTCTACGAGGGCATCGACGTCGAAGGCATGGGGCACGTCGCCTTCGTCACCTATATCCGTACCGATTCCACCCGCGTCTCTTCGGATGCGCAGGCGGCGGCACGGCAGTATATCGAGGCAAACTACGGCAAAGAATATCTGCCGGAAAAGCCCAACGTCTACGCCTCCAAAAAGGGCGCGCAGGATGCGCACGAGGCGATCAGACCCATCGATCTTTCCCGCACGCCGGACTCCGTCAAAAAGCTGCTCGACCGCAAGCACTACAACGTGTACAAGCTCATCTACGAGCGCTTCATCGCCTCGCAGATGGCAGAGGCGCTCTACGACGCCATGCAGATCGAGATCGAAAACGGCGACTATACGCTCAAAGCGAGCGGCAGAGCGCTGCGCTTTGCGGGCTTTACCGCCGTCTGGCAGGAAAACAAGCCCGCGGGGGAAGAGGAGGAGACGAAGGGGCTCCTTCCGCCGCTCAGCGAGGGCGACGGGCTCCAATGCCTCTCCGTCAAGCCGGAGCAAAAATTCACCAAACCGCCCGTGCGCTATACCGATGCCTCCCTCGTCAAGGCGATGGAAGAAAAGGGCATCGGGCGCCCGTCCACCTATGCGACCATCATCTCCGTGCTCAACAAGCGCAAGTATGTGGAGAAAGAGGGCAAGTACATGAAGCCCACAGAGGTCGCCTACCGCATCACAGACCTGCTCGTCAAATATTTCCCGGACGTGATGGACGTCGGCTTTACGGCGGACATGGAGTCCAAGCTCGATGAGATCGAAGAGGGCGGCAAGGATTGGCATACCGTCATCGCGGCGTTCTACCCGCCCTTTGCCGAAAAGCTGCGCTTCGCCAAGACGGACGGCGACGAGCTCACAGAGACGCTCTGCCCCAAGTGCGGGCACCCCATGGTGCGCAAACAGGGCAAGTACGGAACGTACCTCGCCTGCTCCAACTATCCCGAGTGCTCGAACATCATCAGCGAGGGCACGGCGGAAGTCACCGAAACGCCCTGCCCCAAGTGCGGCGCGATGATGGTCGTCAAGAGCGGGCGTTACGGCAAATTCCTCGCCTGCCCCAACTATCCGGAATGCAAGTCCACCCTTCCCTACGGGGAGAACGGCAAGGCAGCCTACGAGGGCAAATGTCCCGTCTGCGGTAAGCCCACGCGCAAGCTCCGCACCAAAACGGGGAAGTTCTATTACGGATGCAGCGGCTATCCCGCCTGCGATTTCCGCAGCTGGGATGAGCCCACGGGCGAAAAGTGCCCCGAATGCGGCGGCGCGCTCGTCAAAACGGCGCGCGGCAACATCCGCTGCGCCAATAAGGAGTGCCGTTACCGCGTTCCCGCTCCCAAGGCGGAAAAGACGGACGGGGAACATGACTAACATCATCGGCGCGGGGCTCGCGGGGAGCGAGGCGGCGTGGTATCTCGCCGAGCACGGCGAACAGGTCACGCTCGTCGAGCAAAAGCCCGCCCGCCGTTCGCCCGCCCATCAGAGCGACGGATTGTGCGAGCTCGTCTGCTCCAATTCGTTAAAGAGCGACGATGTCTTCGGCAACGCCTGCGGGCTGTTGAAGGAGGAGCTCCGCCTGCTCGGCTCGCTTACGATGGAGGCGGCGGCACACACGCGCGTGCCTGCGGGCGGCGCGCTCGCGGTGGACCGGGAAGCATTTTCCGCATACGTCACGCAAAAACTTGCCGCCCATCCCAAGATCCAACTTGTCTGCCGCGAGGAGACAGAGCTCCCCGCGGAGGGCATCGTCGCCACGGGCCCGCTTACGGACGGCGCGCTGTACGAGGCGATCTTAGCGCGCTTCGGCACTTCGCTGCACTTTTACGATGCCACCGCGCCCGTCGTCACCGCCGCGAGCGTGGATATGGCGCACGCCTTCACGGGCGACCGCTACGGCAGGGGCACGGGCGACTATGTGAACTGCCCGCTCACCAAGGCGGAGTACGAGGCGTTCGTTCGGGAACTTCTCGCCGCCGAAAAGGTCACGCTCCGCGATTTTGAAAAACGGGAGATCTTCGAAGGCTGCATGCCGCTCGAAGTGATGGCGTCGCGGGGGAAGGATGCGCTCCGCTTCGGCACCTTCAAGCCCGTCGGGCTCGCAGGGGAGGACGGGCGCCGCCCGTATGCCGTGTTGCAGCTCCGTCGCGAGAACAGGGAGGGGACGCTTTTGGGGCTCGTCGGCTGCCAGACGAATTTGAAGTTCGGCGAGCAAAAGCGGGTATTTTCCCTCATCCCCGCGCTCAAAAACGCCGAATATGTGCGCTACGGCGTCATGCACCGCAATACCTTTTTGGATGCGCCCAACGTGCTCAACGCCGATTTTTCCGCCAAAGATGCGCCCATGCTCTTTTTTGCGGGGCAGATCACGGGCGTGGAAGGGTATGTGGAGAGCGCCATGAGCGGGCTGCTTGCCGCCATGCACTTTTTGCAGAAAAAACGGGGCGGGGAGGTCATCCTCCCGGAGGATACCTGCGTCTCGGGCGCGCTCTCGCGCTATCTTGCAAGCCCCAACAAACATTTTCAGCCGATGAACGCCAACTACGGCATCTTGCGCGGGTTGGACGAACGGGATAAACGAGAAAAGAAACGCCTCATGGCAGAGCGCGCGCTCGCAGAGATCGCCCGCTTCCGCGCCGCATACGGGGCATAGGAGGAACGTTATGGAATTTCGCGGTACGACCATCTGCGCCGTCAAGCGCGGCGGCGTCACGGCAATCGCGGGCGACGGGCAGGTCACAATGGGCGAGTCCGTCGTCTTCAAAAATACGGCGGTCAAGGTGCGCCGCATCTACGGCGGCAAGGTCATCATGGGCTTTGCAGGCTCCGTGACGGATGCCTTCGCACTCTCCGAGCGCTTCGAGGGCATGCTCAACAAGTTCGCAGGCAACCTCATGCGCTCTGCCGTGGAGCTCGCCGATATGTGGCGGAGCGATAAGATCGGGCGCAAGCTCGATGCAATGATGATCACGGCAGATAAGGATACGCTGCTCATTTTATCGGGCACGGGCGAGGTCATCGAGCCGGACGAGGGCATCTGCGCCATCGGTTCGGGCGGCAACTATGCGCTCGCCGCGGCGCGCGCCCTCGCGCAGAACACCAAATTCTCCGCCGAAGTGATCGCCAAAAAATCTCTGAAGATCGCAAGCGAGATCTGCGTGTATACCAACGATCACATCATCTGCGAAACGGTGTGACAATATTCACGAATTTCTTTTTGAACTGACAAAAAGAAATTCCGTGATTTTGAGAGAAAACCCGCGGGCGCGCCTGCGGCTGACCGCGTGTTTTCTCTCGGCGGCGATAAATGGCAACAGTATAGCATCGCCGCCTTCACTCTTTCGCCGTAAGCGCAGGTATGCGCAAATGTAGGGCGCGGGCGCAAAATGCGATTTTGCTTGCGCGAGTAATTATAACCCTTAAAAGCTATCAATTCGTTGCAAAAGGCGTCACTACGTTATGCCTTTTGCGCCCCAATTTGCCGCTCACGCGGCTTTTGCGGAAAGGTGAGATGGCGCGCGCTAAAATGTTGCGATTTGCGCGCCATCGAGGAAAACCGAATGAGAAGCGTAAGCGAACATTGGGTTTTCCTAAGTCTCACGACTTTTTCTTTCATCAGTTTGAAAGAAAAAGTGTGAACAAATATAAGGAGAAAT